>JANNGC010000843.1:0-12808 GCA_031380445.1 Pedosphaera sp. | reverse complement strand
CGCCAGACCAGCCGAGTGTGAGCCATGCGTTCCCGAGGAAAATCCAAGCTCCCGCCCCCGCCGGCGCGTCCGGCGCGCTGGGAGTATGTGTTCTTCCCCAGCCGGAGGGGCCCGCACGCGCACCTGAGCCTGGCGGAATTGCAGGAGCAAGGGTGGGTCATCCAGAGTTCTTCCGCCGGCGACAAGGGCCAGCAGATGCTCCTGCTGCGGCGTCCAGTGGCGTGGTCGCCGGAGAAGCAGGCGGTGCAGGAGTAGTGCGCCGACTCACTCACGCATGAACGAATCCCACTCGCCAGTCCCCTACCCGAACTCTTACTGGGCGGTGCCTGATCAATTGCTGGCCGGCGAGCATCCCGGCGATGTCGCCGACCCCGCCGTCGAGACGCAACTGCGCGCGCTGCTCGCGGCGGGCGTGCGGACATTCGTGGACTTGACCGAGGAGCACGAGACGGGGGGCTACTCCATTCTCCTGCGCTGCTTCGCGGAGGAGCGCGGGCTGAAGACGACTTACGTGCGCATCCCGATTCCTGACCGGGGCGTGCCGACGGAGGCGACGATGCGCTGCACGCTCGACGTGCTGGATCGTTCCATCGCGGACGGGCATCCGGCATTCGTGCATTGCTTCGCGGGCATCGGGCGCACGGGGACGATGGTGGGATGCTACTTGCAGCGGCATGGTTTGGCGACGGCGGAGACGGTGCTCGCGCGGATTGCGGAACTGCGACGCGGGATGCCGATTGGCGAAGAAATTTCACCGCATACGCCGGGACAAGTTCACTTGGTCAAGACGTGGAAAAAGGGGTCCTGAACATTCTTCACTTTTGTCTTCAACTCCCCGCGCCGATGCGCCGATGGGTAAGGACGATGAAACCATTGATTTTGATTATTGAAGACGACACCACGCTGAGCGAAGCGATGGCCGAGACGCTGGGTGATCTGGGCTGCCGAGTCCTCCGCACGGAATGTGCCGAGGAAGGCTTGCGTCTGGCCTTGGAAAAGAAGCCGAGCCTCGTGCTCTGCGACGTGGTCCTGCCGGACGGCGCGGGCTTCGACACCGTGTCCGCGCTGCGCGCCAATCCCGTGACGGCGAAGACGCCGGTGATTTTGATGACGGGCCATCAGGAGGAGAGCAACTACGACGGCGCCGGCAAAAGCATGCTGCTGCTCAAGCCCTTCTCCCTCGACATGCTCGTGGAAGTCGTGCGCGGCACGCTCGCGGCGCGCGGCATCGTGCTCAAGCGCGAGGCGCTGGCGGCCTGAGCGGGCGACGCGGAAGATTTTTTTGAGCACGCCCCCGGAGTTTCCGGGGGCTTTGCTTTGCCCCACGGAGACATGACCGGGCGGCCAGCTCAGGAAACGCTTTTGCGAAACCGGCCCGGACAGGCTAGGGTTTGCGCCCAGAACAGGTCGCATCGAGTGAGAACAATACATCATCAAGTCCCCCGCCCCGCCCGCGCTGCGGCGAGCACGTTCCTTTTCCTGTTGCTGCTGGCGTTCGGCCTCGCCCGCGCGCCCGCGGCCTCGCTCGTGTCGTTCGGCTCCACTTGGAAGTTTCTCGACGACGGCTCAAACCAGGCCACGAACCAGAACAACATCTGGCGCACGGCGGACTTCGAGGACGACGGCTGGGGCAGCGGCCCGGCGCAACTCGGCTACGGCGATGGTGACGAAGTCACAGAGGTCGGCTACGGAACCAACACCGCGTTGAAATACATCACCACGTATTTCCGCATCGTGTTCGACGTGCCAGACACGAACGCTTTCACGAATCTTGTCCTCAACCTCATCCGCGATGACGGCGCGGTGGTGTATTTGAACGGCGTGGAAGTATTACGCGCCAACATGCCCGCAGGCACGGTGACTTATCTGACCGAAGCCCCTCTCAGCGTCGATAACGCCACCAGCACCACCAACCTCAGCCCGTCGCTGCTCGTGCCAGGCGCGAACCTCCTCGCCGTCGAAGTCCATCAGAACGACCCCGACAGTTCCGACCTCAGCTTCGATCTCGAACTGTCCGACGGTCGCAGTGATTCACCCGTGGTCAGCATTGTCAGCCCCGTCAACAACGCCACCATCGCCGGACCGGGAAACCTTGCCATCACCGTCAGCGCCACCGACCCGAACGGCGTGGTGACGAACGTGCAGTTGTTCTCCGGCAACTATTTGCTCGGCTCGAAAACTTCTCCGCCGTTTGACTTCATCTGGAGCAACGCCCCGAGCGGCGCGCACTACCTCTCGGCCACGGCGCGCGATGACGACGGCCTACTCACCGCCTCGAAGACGGCGCGCATCGTCATTGGCAACGGCGGCGCGAACAACCTCGTGCTCCTGCCCGCCGGCTCCGATTGGAAGTATCTCGACACCGGCACGAACCTCGGCACGGCGTGGCGCAGCAACACGTTCAACGACACCGGCTGGTCGAATGGTCCCGCCCAACTCGGCTACGGCGACAGCGACGAGTCCACCGTCGTGAGCTACGGCCCCAGTTCCACCGCCAAACACATCACCACGTATTTTCGCCGCACATTCGTCGTGACCAACCTCGCCGCGATCAGCCCGCTCGTGCTGCGCGTGCTGGCGGATGACGGTCCGGTCGTCTATCTCAACGGCGTCGAAGTCTATCGCACGAACCTTCCGTCCGGCGTGATCACCAACACCACACGCGCGCTCGTGAACTTGAGCACGCCCGCCGAGGACTCGTTCTTCCAAACGAACCTCAGTCCCTCGCTGCTCGTCCTCGGCACGAACCTGCTCGCGGTGGAGGTGCATCAGCAAAGCCAGACCAGCGGCGACATGAGCTTCGATTTGGAACTGCTCGGCAGCGACGTGCCGACGGTGTTGCGCGGGCCGTGGCTGAACTCCGTGAGCTGGAGCAACGCCGTGGTGAAATGGCGCACCAGCACGGACGTGAACGGGCGCGTGCGTTTCGGCACCAATCCGGCGAATCTGAATTTCACCGTCACCGGCAGCGTGAACGACGACCACCGCCTCGACCTGACAAACCTCGCGCCGAACACGAAATACTTTTACTCCATCGGCCTCACGAACGGTGCGCTCCTGAGCGGGCCGGATTATCACTTCATCACGCCGCCCCTGCCGGGCACGAAGAAGCCGATGCGCTTCTGGGCGCTCGGCGACGCGGGCACGGCAGACGTGAACCAGTTCAACGTGCGCGACGCCTTCTACCGCATGAACGCCTCGAAGCCCGTGGACGCCATCCTGATGCTCGGTGACAACGCCTACAATGCCGGCACCGACTCGGAATTTCAGCGCGCCGTCTTCGACTGCTATCCGGCGCTGCTCCGCAACACGCCGCTCTGGTCCACCATCGGCAATCACGAGACGGATCAATCCACCGCGCCCTCGTCGAGCATTCCCTACTACCAGATTTTTTCCCTGCCGACGGATGGCGAAGTGGGCGGTCTCGCCTCCGGCACCGAGGATTATTATTCGTTCGACTACGGCAATGTTCACTTCGTCTGCCTCGACTCGATGACATCCGGCCGCACGCCGACCGGCACGATGGCGACGTGGCTGACCAACGATCTGGCCAACACCACGCAGGACTGGCTCATCGCCTTCTGGCATCATCCGCCCTACACGAAAGGCAGCCACAACTCGGACTCCGAATCGCAATTGATCCAAATGCGGCAGAACATCCTGCCCATCCTCGAAGCCTACGGCGTGGATCTCGCGCTCTTTGGCCACAGCCACGCCTACGAACGCAGCCACTTGCTCGACGGTCATTACGGACTCTCCGGCACCATCACTCCCGCGATGAAGTTGAACAGCGGCGGTGGCCGCGTGAGCGGCGCGGGCGCTTACACCAAACCCTCCGGCCTCTCGGCGAACGAAGGCGCGGTCTATGTCGTGACGGGCAGCGCAGGAAAAATTGGCGGCGGCTCGCTCGATCACTCCGCGATGTTCCTCTCGTTGAACCGCCTTGGCTCGCTCTACTTTGAGGTCGCCAGCAATCGGCTCGACGCCACCTTCCTCCGCGAGAACGGCACGACCAACGACACCTTCACCATCATCAAGGGCAACAACATCAGCGTCGCTGACACGGGCGTGACTGAGCGCGACAGCGGGAACACCAACGCGATCTTCACGCTCACGCTGGCGCAGACCAGCGCGGTGCCGGTCACGGTGTCCTTCGCGGCGGCGTCCGAGACGGCGCAGTTGGGCGTGGATTTCCTCGCGAGTTCCGGCCTGGTCACGTTCAACCCCGGGGTACGCACGCAGACCGTCATCGTACCGGTCGTGGGAGATTTGTTGGTCGAGCCGAATGAAACTTTTGCGCTGAATTTTTCCGGCAGTTCGTTCCTCACGCGTTCATTGGCGCGCGGCACCATCTTCGACAACGACATCACGAACGTCGTGGTCGCACCGACGCTCGGCAGCATCAGCCGGAGCAACAACGTCGTCACCTTGCGCTGGCCCACTGTGAACGGCCTGGCCTATCGCGTGGAATACAAAGATGATTTGAACGCGACACAGTGGGTCATTCTCCAGCCGCCCATCATTGGCAACGGCGGCGTGCAAGTATTCACGAACCTCACGGCCACGAACATCCCGCAGCGTTTCTACCGGGTGAGTGTGGAATGAAGCGATCCCTCGGCCTGCACCTTCCAATCCACCCGGATCGAATCCTGAAAGGATTCAGATAACCCAGCCCAGCGTTGCGCCGCCGAGGCGCTACGCTGGGTTTGAATTGGGATGGCCACCAACCCTGTCAGGGTTGAATCAATGGGTGCGAGGTTGCGCGATGATGCAACTCTTTCAGAGTTGGGGTATTTTTTCGGATCAGACCCAGGGTAGCGACTACGTCGCAACCCTGGGCTGGAAGATTCAATCCTTTCAGGATTGAGGAATCGCTCCGCTACTTTGCCGGGAACCACTGGTAGAGCATGAAATAGACGAGCACGCCGGTGATGGAGACGTACATCCAGATCGGCCACGTCCAACGGGCGATTTTCTTGTGGTGCTCCCAGCGTTCTTTCAAACCACGGTTCAACGTGATCAGCACGAGCGGCACAATCGCCATCGCCAGAATGATGTGCGAGATGAGCATCACGTAATACGCGGTGCGGATGAAGCCTTCGCCGCCGAACGGCGTGTGGACGCCGCGCACGAGAATTTTGTGCAGCACGTAGAAGACGAGGAAGATCGCCGAGGTGGTGACGGCGGCGATCATGCAGTTGCGGTGCGCGATCTTCTGGCCGCGCTTGATGAAGATGAAGCCGAGCGTGAGGAAGACGGTGGCCAGCGCGTTCAGGCTGGCGTTCACGGCGGGCAGGTCGCTGATGGTCATAAAAAGCAAAAAGCCGAAACGCTGAAAACTGAAATGCTGAAAGAAGCCTGGCAGGATTGAAGTTTCATGCCAATTTCAGCTTGTCAGTCTTTCAGTTTTTTTCCTTGGCCAGTTTCTTCACCGCGAGCAGCAACTGCCGGCGATCCTCGTCCTCCGTTCCCTCGAAGACGCCGCGAATGTAGCCGCGCTTGTCCACGACGGTGAAGTGCGTGCTGTGCAAGAAGAGATCATCGGGCACCACCGCGTTGGTGTTGTCGAGCACGGCGAACTTCAGACCGGCCACGCTGAGCTGATAGACGTTGCTTTTGATCCCGGTCAGGAAATGCCAGCGGCTCTGATCCGACTCGTGGCGCTCGGCGTATTTCTTCAGCACGGCGGGCGAGTCGAAGCCGGGGTCAGTGGTGATGGAAACGAACTTCACCGGCAGACGCGGAGACACCTGCTTGGACAACGCCTGCATCCGCTGGGTCATGCGTTCGCAACTCATGGGACAGCGGGTGAAAATCACGTCGGTGACCCAGACCTGGCCGAGCAGGTTGCTCAGGGAAAGCGTCTGGCCGTGCTGGTTGGTGAGGGTGAATTCGGGAACGCGGCCGAGTTCCAAAAGCGGCGCGCGGAGCGTGCCTTCCTGCACGCGCGTGCGGACGAAGGCAACGGCGATGACGACGATGGTGATGGCGAGCGCGCCCCAGACCACCCACTCGACGCCGTGACCAGGTTTCTTCGCGGGCTGGGTTTCGTTGGAGTTCACAGATGATTCAACGCCGGAGCAGGCCGTGTTCTTGGAACGGACTGAACCCGGTAGAACGTCGCTGCCCTCAGCGCGCCGGGCCACTCAACGGAAGAGAGCGGGAGAACATTTGAACACCTCACCCCGGCGCGCTGAGGACAGCGACACCCTAGCACCACCATCGAGTCGGGAAAATTTTTCGTAATCGGGAACTCCAGATTACTCGAACTCGTTCTTGCCCGGCGTGCCGCCCGAGCCGGACTTGCTGGCGACCCACGCGGCGTATTCTTCCGGCGTCACCACTTTGAGTTCGCCCTTCATGGAGGCGTGACCAAGGCCGCAGAGCTGGGCGCAGTTGATCGGGAAGCGGCCCACCTTGTTCGGCTGGAAATGGATTGGGATGCTCATGCCGGGGATGGCGTCCTGGTTCACACGCATCGGGAAAATCTTCACGCTGTGAATCACGTCCATGCTGCTGATGTGGATGATGACGTTGGTATTGACCGGCACGACCACTTCGCTGTTCTGCATCAGGATGTCGTCCTTGCCGTTCGCGTCATCGGGGTCGAGACCGAGCGGGTTGGCGGAGGTGACGTAGCGCACGTCCTGCTTGCCGAAAATGTTGTTCGTGCCGGGATAACGCGCGAGCCAGTTGAACTGCTTGCCGGTCACACGGATGACGACGGACTGGTTCTCGGCGGGAAATTTGGAAACGCTGCTCGCCCAGAGCGGCACGGCGAAACCGAGCAGCAGCACGCCCTCGACCACGGCCACGCCAATTTCCACCCAGGTGGAATAGTGGTTGCGCACGCCGACGTGATCAGCGTTCGACTGGCGCGAGGCCCGGAAGCGGATAAGCGCGTGGATGAAGTAGCCGCCCCAGCCGACGAAGAGCACGGCCATCAGGATGTGGATGTACCACGTCAGTTCGTCGAGGCCTGCGCCGTGGTTGGAGACGATGAGTGGAGTGCCAAAAAATTCTTTGGTCATTACTTTAAGCCTTCGATTTTAGCGGATGATTCTTCGAGCGCGGCCGCCGCCGAACGGCGCGCAATATGGACAAAGAGGGCGGCGAACCCGCCGAGCACGGCGAGCACGACGAACAGGAGCACGAGCACGCCCGCGTGCATGCCCTTGGTCAACTGGGAATCGCTGTTGCCGAAGCACACGGAGCAGGCGCGCGCCGCCGTCGGGGCGAAGAACGCCGCGAGGCCGAGCAGGGCAATGATGCGGTTGAACCAGTTCACAAGTAGCTGATGTGTTTGAGTTTCTTCAGCATGGCCCAGCCATACACGGCCAACGCCAGGCCCGCGACGAGCGAGCCGATGCCGAACCACAGGTTGATGCGCGGCTCCCCCTTGTTGAATTCATTGAGCGACCACGCGCCGAACCCGACGGCCAGCACGATGGAGGCGACGATGAAGACGATGTGGAGGGCCTTGAGTGACATGGCGTTATTTGTTGCCGAACACTTCGGTGAACTTCGGGAAGTCGTTCATGGACCAGAGAGTCAGGCCCATCAGCGCGATGAAGAAGAACGTCGTCGCCGCCAGCGTGGCGTAGATGACCTTCTTCTCGGAGAGCAAGTGCATGAAGTAGCCCGCCACAAGGAAGGACTTCACGGACGCCACCAGCAGCGCGATGGCGATGGTGACCTTCACGTTCGGGATGTGGATGTAATACAGCCACACCGTCAGCACGGTGCCCACGAGCAGCGCGCCAAAGATGGCGAGATACACGCGGATGTCTTTCTTGAGTTGTTCAGGTGATGAATGGTCGCCCATAAAATTTCCTTACAGCAGATAGAGCACAGGGAAGAGAAAGATCCAGACCAGGTCCACGAAGTGCCAGAACAGGCCGGCCACCTCGATGCGGTTGATGTATTGCTCCGGCGCCTTCTGCCACCAGCGACGGCCGGTGAAGAAGAGATAGGTCATGACGAGCGCGCCGCCGATGACGTGCGCGGCGTGCAGGCCGGTGAGCGTGAAGTAAATCGCGAAGTACGGGCTGCGCTGCGGCGTGTAGGAGGAGAGATAAACGACGTCGCTCAACTTGACCGTGACCTTCTTGTGGTCGTGCGCGGCATCATGCGCCGCGCCCTTTTCCTTCTTACCCTGGTTCAACGGGTCCGCGATGAAGACGAAGGACTCGGCGTTCTTCTCCTTGAGCTTCTTGAGACTGACGAAGTGCGGGTTGCCGTCGAGGTGGCCGGTGAATTCGAGGAAGCGAGGCTCGGGCAACTGTTTGTTCTTCGCCACGACCTTGGAGTCCGGCACGCCGTAGGTGTTCGCGAAAACGCCGGAGCGTGTGGCCTCGTCGTCGTTGCCGTAGGATTCCTTGAGAAACGCCGTCGCCGTCGCATCGTCTTTGAAGCGCACCGCGTAGTGGATGAACTTTTCGTTGTACTCGTAGCTCTTGATGCCCACGAAGCCCATCGCGCACAGAATGGTCAGGCCGAGATAGACGCGCGCCTTGTTGAAATTCCCCAGCTTCAAATTCGCCCAGCACATCACGACCGTGACGGACGAGGTGATGAGCACCCAGGTGTTGAAGGTGCCGATGGGGATGTTCAGCAAGCCCTCGGGCCAGAAGCTCGCGCCCACGCGCAGCAGCACGTAGGACGAGAAGAGCGCGCCGAAGAGCATGACTTCCGAGGCGAGGAACAGCCAGATGCCGACCTTGGCGTTATACAGCCCGGTGTCCTTGCGCGGGGTAACTGTGTAAGGGATTTCCATGAAATATCCTGATCGTTATTTGGCTTGATTCTGCGGGCAGAAGTCAGTCTTCGCGCCGGGAACGCTGTAGTCATACGGGCCGCGATGCACTTCGGGGTCCACGGCGAAATTGCCGTGCGGCGGCGGCGTGGGCGTCTGCCACTCCAGCGTCGTGGCCTGCCACGGATTATCCGACGTGACTTTCTTCCCGTTCTTGATGCTCCAGAAAAAGTTGATGATGAACGGAATCTGCGAGAGGCCGAGGCACCACGCGGCGATGGAAACCCAAGAGTTCATGCTGATGATCGTTGCACTCAGCGCGCCCTCGATGCCGGGGTTCTGCGCGAGCGAATAGGTCGCGCCACCGTCCGACATGCGGCGCAACATGCCCGCGAGTCCTTGCAGGAACATGGGGCCGAAGATCAAATTCATGAACACGAACGACAGCACGAAGTGAATGCGGCCCAAGCCTTCGCTCATCATTCGCCCCGTGACTTTCGGGAACCAGAAGTAGATGCCCGCAAAGAGGGCGAAGATCGTCCCCGGTGCCACGACGTAGTGGAAGTGCGCAATGACGTAGTAAGTGTCGTGCAGCAGAATGTCGCTCGCGTTGAAGCCCAACGGCAGGCCCGTCAGACCGCCGATGCCGAACATCGGCAGGAAGGCCAGCGCGAAGAGCATCGGCGTGTTGAACCGAATCGAGCCGCCCCACAGCGACAGGAACAGCGCGGTGAGAATGATGACCGACGGAATCGAAATGATCATCGTCGTCGTCTGGAAGAACGTCGAAATCTTCGTGCCCATGCCCGTGAGATACATGTGGTGCGCCCACACGATGAACGAGAGGAAGCCGATGGCCAGCGACGCGTGGACCAGCGCCTTGTAGCCCCAGAGCGGCTTGCGCGTGTTGCACGCGATGATTTCCGCCACGATGCCCATCGCGGGAAGAATCAAGACGTACACTTCAGGATGGCCGAGGAACCAGAACAGATGCTGCCAGAGCAACGGACTGCCGCCGCCGCTCACGTCCACCGTCTGGCCGGAAATCACGAGGCCGCTCGGGAGGAAGAAGCTGGTGTCGAACACGTTGTCCATGAGCTGCATCACGCCGGCCGCTTCGAGCGGCGGGAACGCGAGCAGGAGCAGGAACGCGGTCACGAACTGCGCCCACACGAAGAACGGCAGGCGCATCCAGCTCATGCCCTTGGCCCGCAACTGGATGATGGTGGCGATGAAATTCACCGCGCCCAGCAGCGACGACGTGATGAGGAGCACCATGCCGAGCAGCCAGAATGTTTGTCCATCAATGCGGTTTGCCAAGTCCGCCATCGAGGCCAGCGGAGAATACGAGGTCCAGCCGGAGCGCGCCGCCCCGCCGGGGATGAAGAAGCTCGCCAGCATGACCACGCCGCCGAGGAAGAAGCATTGGAAGCTCGCCATGTTGATGCGCGGGAACGCCATGTCCGGCGCGCCAATTTGCAGCGGCACCACGTAGTTGCCGAAGGCCGCAAAGGCCAGCGGCACAATCGCCAAGAACACCATGATCGTGCCGTGCATCGCGCCGAAGGCGTTGTAGAGATCGGGCGACATGATGCCGCCGGGGATCATCGTGGCGCCCTCCGCGCCCAGCAGCCAGCCGATGATCTTGCCCACGACCGGAATGGGCTGGCCGGGATACGCGATCTGCCAGCGCATCGCCGCCATCAGCAGGAAGCCGAAGAAGAGGAACAGCAGCGCGGTGATGGCATACTGAATCCCGATGACCTTGTGGTCGGTCGAGAAAACGTATTGGCGCATGAAGCCAGGCTCGTGATGAGCGTGCGCTTCGTGCGCCGTGTGTGTCGTCGAATGTGTCGCAGCCATGGGTCGTTATGTGTTCACTGCCGGAAATTTCCGAAGCACGGAAACTAGCTTTCCGTGAAAATTCCTGTCAACGGCAGATTCAGTTTTCATGGTTCAATGCCGCACTTTGTCGAGCGCCATCAGCCCGAAAAGGATTGGCAAATAAAGAATCGAAGCAAAGAAAAGCTGGCGCGCGCGGGCGCGGGTCAGGTCGCGCGAGAATTGAATCGCGCACCACAGAAACGCCATGCCCAGCACCAGCGCGCCAAAGAAATAAACCACGCCCGCCGTGCCAAACAGCGCCGGACACACGCTCACGGGAATCAATCCGAGCGTGTGACTGATGGCCTGCCGCCCCGTGCGTGTGCCATCCTGATCGCAGCCCGGCAGCATCACGAAGCCCGCGTTCTTGTACTCGTCGCGGTAGAGCCAGGCGATGGCGAGGAAGTGTGGTAATTGCCAAAAAAAGAGGATCGCAAACAGCGCCCAACCTTCGCGCGAGACCATGTCGCGCGCCGCCGTCCAGCCCATGAGCGGCGGCAGTGCGCCGGGAATCGCGCCGATGGCCGTGTTCAAAGTCGTGATGCGTTTGAGCGGCGTGTACACCAGCACGTAGCTCAACAGCGTGATGGCTCCGAGCACGCTGGTCAGCAAATTCACAAACAGCGCGAGATGGATGAGTCCGCCGATGGAGAGAATTCCGCCCGCGACGAGCACCGTGGACGGCGAAAGTTCACCCGCCGGAATCGGACGCGATTCCGTGCGCGGCATTTTCGCGTCGTGGTCGCGTTCCCACCACTGGTTCAACGCCGCCGCGCCAAAGGCCACCAGCGCCGTGCCGAACAGCGCGTGCGCGAGCAACGCCCAGTCCGTCGCGCCTTCCGTGCCCGCGTAGAAACCGGCGAGCGTGGTCAGCAGCACCAGCACGGTGAGCCGCATCTTCACCAAGTCCGACCAGATCGCGAACGTCGAGCGCGCACCCACGGTTTCAGTTGGGAGGATAGCTTCGGCCTTCATGCGGGTTTGAATTCCGAAGCCGGAGAGAGGGCCGCGTCCCGCGCGGTCGCCGATGCCGTCTGCGCGACAAAGCGCGACGCGATCAACACCAGCATCCAGCCAGTGGCAAACGTCAGCGCACCCAACGCGACATGTGCCGTCGTCACGTCCACCTTCCGCTGAAAAAGAATGCTGAGAATACCGAGCGTGACCTGCACCAAAGCCAGCGCGACCCAGAGCAACGCTACTTTGCGCAGCAGCGCGCCCGCCGCCGCCCGCTTCCACGCCACCACCGCGCAGCCAATGATCGCGAACAACAGCACGACGCCCGTGAACCGATGCAGCATGTGAACCACGATGTGCGGCGCAGTGATGGGCTGTTCGCCCGCCGCTTCCATCCGATGAGCGTTGTAGAACTGGACGGAAGCCGCGTCCGTCGCGGGCCAAACCTTGCCGTACGCGAGCGGGAAATCCGGCACCGCCAGCCCGGCGTGCTGATGACGCATCGTCGCGCCAAAAATCAACTGCACGAGAATCAGCAAGCTCGTGACCGCAAACCAGCGCCGCGACGCCACCGCATTGGCCGCAGTGAGTTCGCGCACTTCTCCCCTGCCCCACCAGCGCGAGGTGAAGAAGGCAATCGAGCAGATGAGCAGAAAATAAAGTTGCGCCACAGCGGCGTGGAAGATGCCGAACTCCGTGCCCAGACCGTGCTCATCGAAGACCACGCGCATGCCGCCCAGCACACCCTGCACGATGACGCCGACCAGCGCGATCACGCCCAGCCAGCGCAGCCAGCGGCGCGATTCCATCAACCATAACCAGACCGTCAGCACGATGGTCAGCAGCCCGACCCACGAGGCCAGCAGCCGGTGCGTGTGCTCGTAGAAGACGCCGCCAATCCACTTCGAGGGCGGGAAAAGAAACATGTTCTCGCCATACGTCGTCGGCCAGTCCGGCACCGCCATGCCCACGCCCTTGGTCGTGACTACGCCCCCCAGCGCCACCAGCGCGAGCGTGGTGAGCGCGAGCACGCTCGCGAAACGGTGCAGCCAGACGTTGTGGGTGGAGCGAGTCATCTTTTAACGAATGATGCCGCTGCGATTTTGGCCGCAGCGGCATCAGACCATCCAATCGAAATTACGGAGTCGCCGCCGGAACCTTGAGCGTGAAGCTCGCGGTCTTCTTGTCATCCGCGCCCACCGTCACTTTTTC
>JANNGC010000812.1:0-1608 GCA_031380445.1 Pedosphaera sp. | reverse complement strand
GTCTGGCGCACGCGAGCCAAGCTCGATGACACCTTCAGCTTCGCGGGGACCGACATGGTCCGCCCCGCGATGCTCGCCGATCACGAAGTGGTGAAGCGGATCAACATCGACGAGAAGATCGAGTTCTGGCGTTGGGTCATGCAGCAGGCTGCTGATCGCGGCATTCGGGTCTATGTCTTTACTTGGAACGTCTTCACCTTCGGAGCCGACGGCAAGCACGGCATCACGAACGACCTCAGCAACGACATCACCAAGAAGTACTTCCGAGCGAGCGTGCGCGAGATGGTGAAGACCTACCCGTTGCTCGCCGGAATGGGGATCACGGCGGGCGAGGGGATGCCGGAGAAGATGGATTCCAAGACGAAGGAACGCTGGCTGTGGGACACCTACGGCGAAGGGGTGCGTGATGCGTTGAAGGACGATCCCGTGAGCCGCAACGCGCTAGCGGCGGGTGCTCAGCCGCGCGAGTTCGGCATGATCCATCGCTTTCACTGGACCGCGCAGAGCGAGATCCTCGACGCCTTCAAAGACTATCCAGGGCCGTTCGAGTTCAGCTTCAAATACTCAGTCGCGCACATGTACTCGATCACGAAGCCCCCCTTCATCCAGCCGCTGCTGGAGAACCTCGCGCCGGGCCGAAAGACGTGGCTTACGGTGCGGAACGACGACATTTACACCTTCCGTTTCGGCGATCCCGCCTACGCTCGCGAATATATTTTGAACATGCCGCCGTCGGACAAGCTGGCCGGCTTTTACATGGGACCGGACGGCTACGTCTGGGGACGCGACTTCCTCGAACGCCATCCCGACCCCGGCCCGCGCCCGCTGGTGATGGAGAAGCAATGGTATTCGTTCATGCTCTGGGGTAGGCTGGCGTATGACCCGTCGCTGCCGGACTCCCGCTTCGAGCGGCTGCTGGCGGCTCGCCATTCCACGGCCTCGTCACCGCATCTCTTCCGTGCTCTGCAAAGTGCGTCGCAGGTCATGCCGCTGACCACGCGATTCTTTTGGGGGGACATCGATCTCAAGTGGTATCCCGAGGCGTGCTGGAGCCATCGGCGAAGCAAAGGCCAGGGCTTCTACACCGTACGACATTTCATCGAAGGCAGCTCGATGCCGGGATCGGAGGTGCTGTGCATCCGCGACTGGCGAGCGCGCCTCATCGCCCGCCAGCCGATGAGCGAGACCACACCGCTCGAAATCGCCGAAGCGCTTGACGGTGCAGTGGCAGAGACGTTCGCCGCGCTCGACACGCTCCGTTCGGCTGCGAAACAGGACACCGAACTCCAAAAAACAGTCAACGATTGCGAATCGCTGGCATGGCTGGGCCGCTACTACGCCTCCAAGATTCGCGGAGCCTGTGCCTTGGCCCTGTTCGATTTGAACAGCGACAAGTTCGAACACGACACGGCGCTGCGTCACCTCGGCGATGCCCTGACTCACTGGAAGCAATATGCCGCCATTCGCGACGCCCATTACGTCCCGGCCCTCTACAACCGCGTGGGCTATGTGGACGTGACCGCGCTGACGGATCAGGTCGCCGCCGATCTCGACATCGCGCGCCACTGGAACCCCGGCACACTCAAAGACGACGGCAAACGGTCCGGC
>JANNGC010000767.1:0-4324 GCA_031380445.1 Pedosphaera sp. | reverse complement strand
GGCGAGTTGCTGTTGGGCGAGCCACGCCGGGTCGGAGACCGGCGCTCCGATTTTCCCCCGACTCCGCATCTCAATGTCACAACGCGGAACGCAATTCCTCTGATTCGTGTTCCTTCTTGTCCATTCGTGGTTTCGTATCCGCTGAAAACTTCTCCGAGAAATGGATTGCCCGCACTTGCCGCGCTCACTAGAAGTTGAAGAACCCAAAGCCCAAAAGCCCTGAGCCGAAAGGAACTTTTTTATGCACGACACCGTTAACGCGATCTTGAAACAAAAAGGCTCTCGCGTGTGGAGCGTGCCGGGCGAAGCCACCGTTTTCGAGGCGATTCAACTCATGGCCGCGCGCAACATCGGCGCACTCGTGGTTCTGCACGGCACGCGGCTGGAAGGCATTTTCACCGAGCGCGATTACACCCGCAAAGTCGCGTTGCACGGTCGCTCGTCGAAGGACACCACCGTGAGCGACATCATCTCCCACGAGATTTGCGTGGCCGCGCCGGACAGCACCGTCGAGGAGTGCATGAGGCTGATGACCACAAACCGCGTGCGCCATCTGCCCGTGCTCAACGGCGACGTGCTCGTCGGCGTTGTCTCCATCGGCGACCTCGTGAACTGGATCATCCGCGTGCAAAGCATGGAGATCGATCAGTTGCACAACTACCTCTCGGGGCAGTATCCGGGGTGAAGTTCAGGAGCGCGGACCGCTGAGTCCGCGTGTTTCACACTCTCGAAACTTTCAAACGTCCCGACGGGAAATGGTCGCGCGGACTCGGCGGTCCGCGCTCCGATAATGTGGCGGCGGGCATCCTTGCCCGCCAGTGAGGGCCGGCTTCCAGCCGGCCGGAGAAAACGTGAGTGGCGCGGTGCGCTCGAAATTTCTCCACACCGCTCTCACCGTCGCGCCTCTTTCCGCCGGGCTGGAAGCCACGGCTCACTGGCAAGCAGGGATGCTTGCCGCCACCTTCCTCCGCTGGAATTGCCCTGCGAAATTCCAAATGCCAATCCTGCCGCGCCCGGCTTTGCTCTGCCCATGAAAGCCAACGACAAAGACACCAAAGCCTTCCCGCTCGTGGATGGCAAATTCTGCCTCAGCAAATGGTGGGCGGTGGAACTGGGCTTTTGGATCATCATGGCCCTGGCCGCCGCGCTCGGCCCGTGGCTCACCAAGCTCTGAACTCAACCGCACCCGCGATGCCTGATGACGACAAGGGAAGTCGGTGGTTTGAAGGACTTGATGGACTGGGTTTTGTCGTCGAATTGCTGGGCGAAGTAGTTGGCTTTCTGTTTTCCGCCTTGCTTGAGCTTTTGAGCGGACTCTAACTCTGCAAAAAGTCATTCACAGCAGTACGCCGGGAACGGCATCTTGAGGCACACAAAACAACCAACCATTTATGCGAACCCTTCTCCTCCTCATTTTCGTCACCAGCGCCGCTTTCTGCGCGCACGCTGAAACGCGCATCCTCCGCCAGAGCGGGGACTGCAAAATCGTGCGCGCAGAATCCAACGATGCCGGGGTGGTCAAGGTTCCTCTGAAATCCGAGGAGTTGGACATTCTCTGCAAGTTTCGCGTGGATGATTTTATGGGACACGACGCGGTGATGGCTGGTCCACTGTTCAAAAATCTTTCGGGTAAGGAACTCGAAGTCGCCTTCCATGTGGCGTTCTTTGGCAAGACTGGCGAACTGATCGGGGGCGGCTCGCAGCGAAGCACGCTGAGAGCCGACGCCAAGACACTGCATTCCAGCACCTGCATCATCACCGTCCCGCCTGCGGAAGTGGCGAAGATCGTCTCGTACAAAGTCACGGTGTACATCGAAGACGCCAAGCCGAAGAAATAGCGCGTCGTCGCAGCCGGTCGTTGGCGAATGGCGAAGGTGGTTTCGCTTTGAAAATAACTGTTGAATCCCACGGCCAGCGGCCTCTTATTTCGCTCGCGTCGTGTGCGCCTGAAACCCAAACGTGAAACCAACTGACCTTCGCGGCATCCTCCAATACATCCCGCGCTTCCGCGAAAAGATTTTCGTGCTCGCCCTCGATGGCGCGAACGTCACCGAAGAAAATTTTTCCAACATCCTCCTCGATGTCGCGGTGCTGCGTTCGCTGAACATCCGCGTGATCATCTGCCACGGCGCGGCGGCGCAGATTCGCGCGCTCGCCATCGAGCAGAACATCAAGCCCTCCGACTCCGACGGCACCGGCATCACCGACGCCGAGACGCTCAAGCTCGCGCTCACCGCCGCGAACCGTCTCACGCACGAAATCCTCGAAGGCCTCGCCGTCAACGACCTGCGCGCCGCGAGCACCAATGCCATTGTCGCGCACCCGATGGGCATCCTCGGTGGCGTGGATCATCTCTTCACCGGCAAGGTCGAGCGCGTGGATACTGAGATGCTCCTGATGCTGTTAAACCAGGGCATCATCCCCGTCATTCCGCCGCTCGGCTTCGATGGCGATGGCAAAACCTATCGCGTCAATTCCGACCACATGGCCGCCGCCATCGCCGAGGCGTTGAAGGCCACGAAAGTTATTTTCATCACGACCTACGACGGACTGGTCTATCGCGGGCAAATCATTCGCCAGATGATCGCGGGCGATCTCGACAAGGCGCTGGCGGACAAGAAAAACAACTTCACGCCCGAGATGCTGTCGAAGGCTATTCACGCCGCCACCGCCTGCCAGGCCGGCGTGCCGCGCGTCCACATCATCAACGGGCGCGTGGATGAAGGTCTGCTCGCGGAAGTGTTTTCCAACGAAGGCATCGGCACGCTGATTTACGCGAACGAGTACACGCAAATTCGCCCCGCGCTGCAAAAGGACATCCGCAACATCTACCTGCTCACGAAGCAGGGTGTGGAGAGTGACGAACTCGTCAAGCGCACGCGCGCGACCATCGAGAAGCAGTTGGCGGACTACTACATCTTCGAGATCGACAAGCACACCGTGGCGTGCGTGGCGCTGCATCTTTACCCCGAGCAGGGCAAGGGCGAGCTGGCCGGCCTGTTCGTCAGTCCGTCGCACGAGAACCAGGGCATCGGGCGCAAGCTGATTCAATTCGTGGAGAACAAGGCGCGCGAACTCGGCGTGAAGGAACTGCTCACGCTTTCCACGCAGGCGTTCACCTACTTTCAATCGAAGGGCGGCTTCAGCGAAGGCACGCCGGACGACTTGCCGCCCGCCCGCCGCGAGAAATACGACGCCGGCGGCCGCAACTCGAAGGTGCTGTTGAAGAAGCTCAACGGCGAAGCCGCGCCGGGAGCACCGCCGACCAAACCGGTGCTGGGGATGGTGGAGGCGAAGGGATAGCAACTAAGGGACTGGACCCGCGCACACGATCATGAAGCGTTACCGGCCCATCGTTCTTATCGCCATCGGGTTCGCGCTTTTTGTGTTCGTGGGCATCATGGGTGGCGCAGTGCTTGGGCAGCCCTACGGGACAATCTGCAGAGTCTTCGGAAGCTTCGGCTTCGCCATGATCATCATTGGTTTGTTCTGGGGAGTTTTCTCACGACCGTTGCCAACTCCATTGCGAGCCGTCTCTGGCGTGTTGTTAGTTTTGTTGGGCGGGCTTTGTTTTGTGGCCTACTGCTATGCAATTGCTTTGCGAAATCACGCGATCATTTCGGCTCAGGGAGATTTGAGAGTGGCAATTCAGGATTACGCCACACTCGGCTACGTCACGAACCGCAGCAGTCACTCGGAAGTTTGGCGTTCGTCGAACGTCGTCACCATTGCCGGCACGGAATACCTTTGTGCCTTCACCGTCCGCACCGACCGCCTGCACAATGAGGGCGTTTTGGCCGTGACCACCAACCAGGTCTTCATCTGGCTGGATGACAAGCGCGGGCCCAAAATCATTAGCCCCGGCTACCGCCCGCCATTTTTCCCGCCGAGGTTTTGAACGGCAGCGGAACTGATTTTTCTCCGCACGCTCTCAAGACGAGATTCTCGCCCCTCAATCCTGAAAGGATTGAAATCATCCAGCCCAGGGTTGCGAGGCACGAGCTACCCTGAGTGTGTCCGCCGAAGAATTCCCCAACCCTGAAAGGGTTGCATCACCTCCGCGCATCACGCGCTTGTCGTTCCTTGATTCAACCCTTTCAGGGTTGATGACACATCACGCGGCCTACCCAGGGTAGCGCCTCGGCGGCGCAACCCTGGGCTAGATGATGGAATCCTTTCAGGATTCTCCCTGTGGCCCATCGGGTAAAAATGGCGGCACCCTCACGGATGCCGCCATTCGCTTTGATTCGTTTCGGAATTACGCCCGCGCCAACTCCTCGTTCGTCACGCCGTTGATGATGCGGTATTCCTCCGCGTGCAGGAT
>JANNGC010000726.1:0-4833 GCA_031380445.1 Pedosphaera sp. | reverse complement strand
AACGCAAGATCATCCTCGAAGTCGAGGGCGAGACGCCGGAGTGGTTCATGCGCCTGATGCGTCACGAAGCGGCGCACGCCTACGCCTACGCCTATCAGCTTTACCGGAAGAAAAAATGGCAGCAGACCTTCGGCCTGACTTCCACGGAGGAGACGCCGCAGTTTTATCGCCCGCGTCCGTACAGCCGTTCCTACGTGGTGCATCTCGACGACTGGTATGCGCAGAGCCATCCCGATGAGGATTTCGCGGAGACCTTCGCCGTGTGGCTCACGCCGGGGCTGGACTGGCGCGAGCGCTACAAGGACTGGAAGGCGTTGCAGAAATTGGAATACCTCGACGAGCTGATGCGCTCCATCGCGGGCAAGCCCGCGACGCATCAGCCCGTCTATCGCGTCGCGGATCACGACTGCCTGAACGTGAAGCTCAAGACGCACTACGCGCGGAAGCGGAAGCTCATCGAGGACACCTACCCCGACTTCTACGACAACGATTTGCGACAACTGTTTGCCGCCGGACCGGAAATCACCGAGCGGATCAAAGCCTCCGTCTTCTTGCGCCAGCGCCGCCGGCCGTTGCTGAAAGCCGTCGGCCAGTGGACCAACGAGAAGAAGTATCGGATCAACAAACTGCTCACGCGCCTGATCGAACGATGCGACAAGCTCGACCTTCACTTGCGCGGGGACGATCCGCAGGCGCATCTGCAAGTCTCCTCGTACATCACCACGCTGGTGATGAACTATCTCTTCACCGGAAAATTCAAACGCACCAAGTAAGCCGTGAAACGAAAACTGAAAATCCTCGCGCTCTTTGACGCCATCGCGCCGACCACGCTCGATCAAGACCTGAGCGCGGAATTGAAAACCGACGACTGGAAGACCGAGTGCAACGTGCTCGACGCGATCCGCAGTCTCGGCCACGTCGTGGAGCATCTCGCGCTGTTCGACGATCTCGATCTGCTTCGGCAGAAGATGGAGAGCTTCGCGCCGGACCTGATTTTCAACCTCGCCGACCAGTTCAAGAACAACCGCGCCTTTGACCAGAACATTGTTTCCATTTTGGAGATGCAGGGCATCCCCTTCACCGGCTGCGGCTCGACCGGGCTGACGCTTTGCAAGCACAAGGCCATCTCGAAAAAAATTCTCAGCTACCACCGCATTCACACCGCGGCCTTCACGACCATCGCGCGCGGCAAACGCATCGCGCGCCCGCGTCAGCTCAAGTTCCCCATCCTGATCAAGCCGCTGAAGGAGGAGGCGTCGCTCGGCATTTCGCAGGCGTCGTTCGTGGAGAACGACGAGCAGTTCAAGGAGCGCGTGCAGTTCATCCACGAGAAAATCGTCAACGACGCCATCGCGGAGGAATACATCGAAGGGCGCGAACTTTACGTCAGCGTGATGGGGCAGCATCGCCTCGACGTGTTTCCGATTCGCGAACTCATCTTCAAGGAAGTGCCGCCGGACGAGCCGAAGATCGCCACCTACCGCGCGAAGTGGGACGAGGAATATCGCAAGCGCTGGGGCTTGCAGAACCAGTTCGCGGAAGGACTCGACCCCGCTGTCGTCGCGAACATCCAGAAGACCTGCAAACGCATCTACCACCTGCTGACCATTGACGGCTACGCGCGGCTCGACCTGCGGCTCACGCCGAAGAACGAAGTCTATTTTATCGAGGCGAATCCGAATCCGATTCTCGCCGCCGATGAGGACTTCGCGCAGTCCGCGATGAAGGCGAACCTGACGTATTCGCAATTGATCGAGCGCATCATCCGGCTGGCGATGAAGGCCGTGCGGGATTGATGAGTTGCCAAGGAGCGCGTGCCTTTTGGCGGGACACCGCTAGACTGCACCCGTGATTGAGAGTCGCTATCCATCCATACTTCCGCCCCGGGTCTTTTACCGTCGCTTGCTGTTCTGCTTGGCGCTGGCCCTTGCCATCATCGTCTTCGCTCTCGGCGTGGGCGTGCTCGGCTACCATTTCCTCGCGGGGCTGGGATGGGTGGATGCACTGCTGAACGCGGCCATGATTCTCACGGGCATGGGGCCGGTGGACGTGCTGCGCTCGGACGTGGCGAAAATCTTCGCCTCGCTCTACGCGCTGTTCAGCGGCGTGGTCTTCCTCTCGCTGATGGGGCTGCTGGTCTCGCCCGTCGCACACCGCGTGCTGCACAAGTTCCACCTGAGCGACGAGGATTTGAACAAGGGGAAAGACGAAAAGGACGCGGCTCCACCGGCCAGAAGAAAGCCTTAGCGAAAGCTCTTTCTTGTCGCCAATCCGCCGCCGGCTTCGATACCCTGCCCTCATCAGAATTGAACTTATGAATGCACTTATCCACCCGCTCGGTCGTTTTGTTTCCAACACCCTCGGGCGCACCGCGCTGCTCGTCGCGCTGCTGGCGTCCGGCCTCCTGGCCCGCGCGCAGGACTACAATCTCGGGCGCGACTTCTCCGCCACCAGCAATCCCGGCGGCGTGTGGACGTTCGGCTGGAAGGAAGCTTTGCCCGGCGCGTTCACGCCGGTCACGTTCGTCGGCCCCGGCGCGTCGGACAACGGCGTGCTGTTCTACTGCTGGTCGATCCAGCAGTTCGTGCTGCCCGGCTTTTACTATTATCCGCTGACCAACACGGCCACGGCGATCAATGCCGGCGGCCAGGGCGTGCATCCGCCCGGCACGGTCATGTATCTGGCCGGCGATGCTGCGCCGCAGAACTTCGCGGTCATCCGGTTCACCGCGCCGAGCAGCGGCGAGTATCATGTGGCCACGCGCGTGCAGCATTACCTGGACGGCTTCTTCGCGGGCGACACGGACTTTCATGTCCGCCAGAACGGCACGGCCTTGCTCGATCAATTTCTGACCCCGACGGAAAAGACCGGTTACACGAACACGCTCACCCTCGCGGCGGGCGACACGCTGGACTTCGCGGTCGGGCGCGGGGCGGACGGTTCGTTGAGCGGTTCCGGTTTGGAAATTGAAGCCGTCATCACGCCGCTGACGGTGCCGCCGCCGGTGCCGGTCATCACGCAACATCCCGAAAGCATCACCAAAAAAACCGGCGACAAGGCGGCGTTCAAAGTCGTGGCCTCCAGCGCCACGCCCGTGGATTACCAATGGTTCTTCAATAGCGAAGAACTGCCGGGCGCGACGGCCTCCACCCTCATCATCAAGCCGGTGCGCCCGCAGGACGCGGGCACCTACACCGTGCGCGCGCGCAATGCCGACGGCTCCGTGTGGGCGGCGGCGGTGCTGACGGTGCGGCGCGGCGGGAAAGACCGCTGAACGCGGCCAGACCTTGCTCTCAAAAAAACAGGCGCGGCTCACGCCGCGCCTGTTTTGCTCTCAACCCTCAACCTTCAACTCTCAACCTCCCTAGTTCCCTCCCCACGTCACGCTCAGGATGTCGCTGTCCAAACCGATTTCCGCGTCCTCCACCACGCCGCGCAGCATGTATTCGCGCACCTCGGGGACGCCCGCCTGCGCGAGCGGGGTGCCGTCAATGTAGGGCGAGCTGGTGTCGCGACCGAGGAAAGTCCACGTCGTCTGCCCCTTGCGGCGGCAATACACGTTCACGCCGTCCGCGCCGCGCTTCTTGAAATCAATGCGGATTTCGCCGCCGATGATTTTCACGGTGAACTCGGGCTTGTAGGTGTTCGGATCAAACGCCGTTGATGAACTCACCACGCGCAACTTCGCCGCGATGGCGGCGTCCCAGCCGGTGGCCGTTTTCCAATCCGTGATCTCCTCGCGCAGCGCGGCGTCGGTCAGGGTCTTGCCGTTCTTGGCCGTCTCCAGCCCGGCGGCCAGCGCGGACTGCGCGGCGATGTACGCGTCCACCTTGGCGATCTGGGCGGTGCAGGTGCTTTGGATGGAGGTGATGTCCCCGGCGGCGAGGCCGAACTTCGGCCCCTCCGTGGGGATCTCGGTTTTCAGGTTGAGCAACCAGGCGCGATACTCGGCCCAGTTCGTGGGAATGATTTGCGGCATGATGATGGTTCCTTTTTTGGGCGGATGATCCGGCACGAGCTGACCCCAGTACCAGCCGGCATCCCAGCGGTAGCCTTCATCAAAGCGGATAACGTGAGCTATAGTGCGTTCACCCTTGCCCGGGTTTTGTGATTTCGGAGGCATACAAGCCACGCCCCCGGCACCGGGCAAGCGTGAATTTCGAGAACTTATTCACCGCCCATTCACCGCCGCCGTCGCCGCGCAAAAAAGGCCAAAAACCCCTTATTTTTCACCAAAAATCTTCGGGGCCATGAGATTTCCCCGAGGGGAAACCTCGTTGCCCCGAGGGGCAACCGGAAAATCCCTCGGCCCGACCGGAAATTCCCCGGGGAAAATCCGGCCGCCCCGAGGGGAAATCAGACTCGCCTGCGGAAGAACCGGATTATCCCTCGGGAAAACCGGACCGAGCGCCGGGGCGGTGGGATTATCCTTGGGGAAAACGGTGTTGAGGACTGGTAAAACGCGACTTGTTGAACGCCGAATCTATGCGACTTATGCGCGCATGAATGATGAATACACAGGAAATATTGAAGGTGGGACTGTCTTCTCTGCTCAGAAGCCAGTGATTGTTTTGGGCCGTCCCACAGGTAGCAGCGTAAATGAATTTTCCACGGTGGATGAGGCGCAAAATTGGTTAAAGGCGCAAAAGAAATTAAACGCTCACTTCGCCTTTGCGCGATTGTACCATTTCGTTAGCGGCGAATGGGTCACTTTAGGAGGTATCCGGAACTTTGTGTTTGGGTCGGTTTCATGTTCTACCGTTTCTCCGTCGCCCAAGGCGGGGAGATAAACCGTTCGCCATACTTCAGCGCCAACTGATGCGCCGCCGCACT
>JANNGC010000715.1:0-11667 GCA_031380445.1 Pedosphaera sp. | reverse complement strand
CGGCGATGGCTTCTTTGGTGCCGAAGCGAATCTTCGCGAAATCTTTCGGGAATTCCTTCGCGAGGAAATCGAGGACCTTCTGCGCCTCGGGCGAGCCACCGACGAATTCGATCCCGGCGTAAATGTCCTCGGTGTTCTCGCGGAAGATGACCATGTCCACCTTCTCGGGATGTTTCACCGGCGAGGGCACGCCCGGAAAATACTGCACCGGGCGCAGGCACACGTAGAGGTCGAGCATCTGGCGCAGCGCGACGTTCAGCGAGCGGATGCCGCCGCCGACCGGCGTGGTGAGCGGGCCTTTGATGCCAACCAGGAAATCTTTGAAGGCTTCGACGGTGTCGTCCGGCAGCCAGTTGTCGAATTTGTTCTTCGCGGTTTCGCCCGCGAAAACTTCAAACCAAGAAATCTTCCGCTGGCCGCCGTAGGCTTTCTCCACCGCCGCATTAAACACACGCTCGCTCGCGCGCCAGATGTCCGGCCCCGTGCCGTCGCCCCGGATGAAGGGGATGACGGGATTTTCCGGCACGGTCAGCTTGCCGCCCGCGATGGTAATTTTTCCGCCGGCGGGCGGGGTCACGTCTTTGTAAGCCATAAGATTTCGCAGTTAAAAAATTGTCCTCAAAAAGTCGCGAGTTCTTAGCCGAGCGAAGATGGGGCAGCAAGGAGTTTGCTTGCGCTGAACAAGGTGCAGACGCTTGGCGTTCGCTCCCGTGTCTGCTAACTCCACGCCCATGTCATTCCGTCATCGAAGCAGCAGCGTCCGCGCGGCGCTGTTTTTTTTCCTGCTCACGGGCGCCTTCGTCCGCGCGCACCAGCCGGGACTGAGCACCGTCTTCATTGACCTCGGCTCGAACCGGCTCACCGCGCAGCTTATCGTGGCTTGGGCGGAACTCGACGGCACGAACGGGCTCGACACGAACCGCGACCGCGCGTTGAGCACGAACGAACTGGCCGCCGCGCGCCCGCGCCTGCTGCGGCTGGCCGAAGGCGCGCTCGCGCTGGAATCGGATGGCCGGATGCTCGCGCTGAAAGCGCCACCGGAATTACAAATTGACGACACCACCGGGCTCCGTTTCCAGCTCACCTTCGAGCTGCCCGCCACGCAGATGCTGCTCGTCACTTCCGAAATCATTTCCGAACTGCAACCCGGCCACAGCCAGATCGTGATGGTGCGCGACGCCACTGGCGCCAAGCTCGGCGAGACCGTGCTGGATCGAAACAAGCCCACGGTGGAAATCCCGCTGCTCGCCAGCGCTGGCCAGAAGCCCGCGTCCGCCGTGCGCGAGTTTTTCGTGCTGGGTCTCGAACACATTCTCACTGGCTGGGATCACCTCGCGTTCCTGTTCGGGCTGCTGATCGTGGGCGGAAGATTGCGCGACGCGGTGAAGATCATCACCTCGTTCACCGTGGCGCATTCGCTCACGCTGGTGCTGGCCACGCTGAATTTCATCCGCCTGCCCTCCAGCATCGTCGAGCCGATTATTGCGGCGTCCATCATCTACGTGGGGTTCGAGAACGTGCTGCGGAAGGATTTTCACAACCGCTGGATGCTGACTTTCGCCTTCGGGCTGATTCACGGCTGCGGCTTCGCCTCGATTCTGCGCGAGATGGGCGTGGGCGCGAACGGCAGCAGCGTGGTCACGCCGCTGGTCTGGTTCAATCTCGGCGTCGAGGCCGGGCAGCTTGCCATCGCCGCGCTGATGCTGCCGGTGATTTGGAAACTGAAGAGCGTGTTCCCGAAACGCTGGGTGCCGGTGATGTCGGTGGCGCTGATTGTTCTGGGCAGCTACTTCCTCGTGCAACGCGTGTGGCCGTGAACAGGAGCGCGGGTTTTCAACCCGCAGCAATGTGAAAGGTAGAACGGTGACCGCAAGTTCTTACGCCGCCGTCATGCGGACGTTGCTGCGGGCTGGAAAGCCCGCGCTCCGAAAAACTCACCGCCGCTTTTCATCCGCATCAATGAAGTCCACGAAGTTCTTCAAGTCATCGCGATGCGCGAGACCGGCGGCTTCCTTCCGCTGCTTCAAACGGTTTTCCATTTCGGTGTCGCCCGCCTTGGGGTAGTTCGCCATTGCGTCGGCGTGCGCGCGCTGCTCGGCCTCGGTCTTCTTCACATTCGTGCGCACCCAGTCGCAGACTTCGCCGTCGGTCGTGGAATTTTTCACCACTTCGATCATCTGCTCGTGCGTGAGACCGGCGGCTTGCAGCCAGCGTCCGTCGAAACCTTTGCCGAAATTCGGTTGGTAGTCCGCGTGCAATTTGCCCGCGAGGTGCAGGCGAATCTTGTCGAGGTAGCGGGGCAGGTGCATCCAGCCGTTCATGGTCTCGCGCGGGCTGCGGGGAAAAATAACTTGGTCGCTCATGTGGCGCGGAATGTTTGGGACGAGTGAGGCGGTGTCAACCGTCGCCGGTCTATGACTCAGCGCGAATTCTTCACGGCCCGGGCACGAGGTCCGTCTTCGGGTGCTCCTGATGCATGGAGTGCTTCATCGGCGGGTTCACCTTCGCGAGCTGGAACTGTTTCAACGTCAGCGGCTCGGCGTGATCGGCACCCTCGCGAACGCGGTAGAAACGATTCTTCTCCAGCCCGGTGATCTTTTGCGTCAGGCCCGTGACCGGCCAGAAAATCTCCACGGCCTTCACCGCGCGCGCGTCGCCGAGGCCGAACTCCTGCCGCAGCGGCGACGAGCCGAAACTGCCGCCGTTGCACACATTCTTGTAGAGCGAGCGTTCGCCGCCCGGCGTGTCGAGGATGACGCGCACGCGCGCGCCGATGGCGGCGCGGTTGGACTTCACGCCTTCGATCTTGAGCGTGAGCCAGCCGTTGCTGTTGCCGGGATTCACGAAGAGCGCGTTGCGATAATTGTCGCCGGTGTACGCGCCGCCCATCACGGCGTAGATGTCCTGGTTTCCGTCGTTGTCGAGATCGGCGAAAGCGATGGCGTGGCCTTTCTGCAAATGGCCGAGGCCGGCCGCCGTGGTCACGTCCTGAAAGTTTTTTCCACCGTTGTTGCGGAAGGCGCGGTTCGGCACCAGCGTCGAGAAATCCGGATCGCCCGTGCCGAGATACATGTCGAGCCAGCCGTCGTTGTCGAAGTCGCCAAAGTTGCTGCCCATCGTGTGCAGCACACGGTAGAGGCCCGCCGCCTTCGTCACGTCCTCGAACGTGCCGTCGCCCTTGTTGTGATAGAGCCGCGCGCGCTCGGCACGGTGCGGCAGGCCGAGGTAGTCCGCCGCGATCTCATCAATCGTCGCGGAGTAGCCGGAGACGAAAAGGTCCAGCCGCCCGTCATTGTCGTAGTCGAAGAACCAGGTCGGAAAGCTCGACACCGGCTCGGCCACGCCGGCTTTCTTCGTGGCGTCGGAAAATTTCCACGTTGGATTTTTGGGCGAGAAATTTGCGCTCGGACCTTCGTTGCGCAGCAGCGTGTTGTATTGGCCGCGGCAGGAGATGTAGAGGTCGGGCCGTCCGTCATTATCGTAGTCGCCGCTGGTCACGCCCTTCACAAATCCCACGAGCGCCACGCCCGAGTTGACCGCGCATTCCGTAAACGTCCCGTCGCCGTTGTTGCGGTACAGCTCGCACGGATGATCATCGCCCTCGGAAGATTCGTTGCCGATGAACAGGTCCAGCCAGCCGTCGCCGTCGAAATCCAGCCACGTCACCGCCTGCGTCGGATGAAAACTCAGCAAGCCCGCCGCCTCCGTCACGTCCTCGAAGGTGCCGTCGCCGTTGTTGCGCAGCAGCGAGTTCGGATGCCGCCCCGCCTTGCCCAGCCACGCGCCGCGCGCCATGAACACATCCATGAAACCGTCGTTGTTGAAGTCGGTCTGCGTGATGTTCAGGCTGCCGGTCAGCCCCAGCAGGCCCGCCTCACGCGTGCGTTCCGCAAAGGTGCCGTCGCCGTTGTTGTGAAAGAAACGCAACTGCCCGTGCAGGCTCCAGGACGACGCCATCACGTCCAGCAAACCGTCGCCGTCGAAATCTTCCGTGATGCAGCCGCCCGCGAGATCATCCACGTCCAATCCGGCGGCGGCGGCGGCCTCGGGGAAGCGCGGGAGCGGATATTCGGAGGCAAAGGCACTGGGCGGAATGAGCAATTCGGGAGCAACTTTGTCGGGATACTCGCCGAGCGTCATGTGCGCGATGTTCAGGAGCCAGCGCACACCGAGCGCGTTCGGGCGGGTCTTGAGCATCTGGGTGAACGCACCCACGGCCCCGCGCGAGCCGGCGGGCAATTGATGGAAGCCCGCGCCCTGAATCGGGAACAGGCACGAGTCGGCGTTATGATTGAGCTGACAATTTTCCTGTTCGCCGAGGCGGAGGAGCGTGAGGCCGCGCTGCATTTGCAGGAACCACTGGTTCTGCGCGCCGATGTTGAGTTTGAGTTCGCGCGAGAGACCGGGCAGCACGTTGAACTCTTGCAGCGCCTCGACCGAATGCCCGGCGCGCATCATCTGCGTGGCCAGTTGCGCGCGCAGTCCAAACTGCTTCCCGGCGTTCGTCTCTTGCAAGAGCGCGGCGCGCAGCAGCGGGATGGCCTCGCGGTTCAGATACGGGCTTTCAAACGGATCGGCGCGGCGGAGCAATTCCTGCAAGCGCGCGACCATGCGGATGGTGCCCGGCCCCTGTTGGCCTTTTCCGCCCAGCGGCACGGCGCAGAAGGCTTCGTTGGTGGGCGCGATTCTGGGCGGAGCAGAGTTGGTCGCCTGAACCGTCGCGACCATGAGGAGCAAAAGCAAAAATACCGGCACGCTGGATGTGGCGAAAATTTCGGCGCGCGTCCGCCAGAAATCCGGGCGCAATTTGTTTTGCGACGGCGACTTCGGTTTCAAAATGTGCAGCACGTTCGATTCTCCCACGCGCTGGTTTTAGCCGGGGTGACAATCGCGAAAAGAGTTGTGGGACGAAGTGCCGGAAACGCGGGCCGGGCGGGAGCGGTGGCAGGGAATGGCGGCGACGGTTGGACAGCGCGACGGCGGAGCGCAGTTTTCAGCCCGGTCGTTCACCACATTTTTCTGACCGTCTTTGAATCCTGAAGGGATTCAGACAATCCAGCCCAGCGTTGCGTCGCCGAGACGCTACGCTGGGTGGGCGATGCGATGAAGTCATCAACCCTGCAAGGGTTGAATCTGGGAACATTGAACCCGGGTTTGATGCAACTCTTTCAGAGTTGGGAAGTTTTTAGATCGCCATCCAAGGTAGCTTCGCGGACATGGCAAACCTGAGCTTGATGAGGCAATCCTTTCAGGATTGAAAGGAGACAGCCTCACGCGAGATCCACGCGCACCACTTCGTAGGGTGCGAGGGACAGTTCGATTTTACCCGACACCGACTGGACCAGTTCGCCCTCCGCGACAGCGAATTTTTCCGGTGCTAACGCCGCCGCCTCGACCATCCCGGCGTTCAATCGCAACACGCGCGCCTCGCCGGTGCCGGTCTTGATTTTGATTTCCTGCGGCTCGGGCAAGAGGTTCGCCACGAGCAGGCGCTTGCGATTCTTCGCATCGAGCAGGGTGATCGCTTCGACTTGCAGCGGGAGCGTGGACTGCGTCGGCAGCACGCGGTCGTAACCGGCCAGCGCGGCGAACACGAAGTAGAGCGGGAACGCTGCGCCCGCCTGCGACGGAAATTTCTCCGGCAACAACGAGCCGCTCTCGCGCTCCATTAGGCCGCGCCAGCCCGTCGTTTCAAAATACGTCGCGCTGTGAACGTGCGGCGACAGCGCCAACCGCGAGAGATGCGCCACCGTCCAAGCCGCGCCGAAGAGCGACATCTGCCGCGCGTCCACATCGCCGGGCAACTGGCCGCCGGAAACATCGTCCGCGCCCGCCGGAACTTTGTGCCACGCGCGCAGCGTGATCGGCGAGATGACTACTTGCTGCGGCGTGATGGCCTTCGCGCTCTCGATGGTCTCGGTGACGTCCGCCGCGTTTTCGACCATCGTGCGCGCGTCGCGCAGGTGGACTTGCGGCGTGTTCGGATAACACGGCAGCGCGGTGGAGTCCGCAGGCGGGCGGGTGCGATTGAACTCGGTGAAGAACGGTGTCGCGCCCGCCGCCACGAGAATCTGCGCGCCGTAGCCCGCCAGCTTTTGCCGCGCGAGCGTCACGACTTCCGGCGGCACCATGCTCTTGCCGTCCTGATAAATGATCCACAGCGACACCTTCGGGCGCACGGCTTCCAGCTCGCGCAGGAACTCCACGAGTTCCGCCGCCGGGTCCGCGCCGAAGTGCAACCCGAGTTGCAACGAGGCCTGCAACTGCGCCGCTTGTTCCGAGGCCGCACGCAATTCCGCTCGCCAGTCCTGCGTGAACGTCACATCGCCGCGCAGATGCGCGAGTCGCAGTGCGCGCAACCGCGTCACTTCCGTCGCGCTCAAAGGCTGCCCGTGCTTCGCCATTCGCACGCCCAGCGCGGGCCGCGCCAGCACCGGCGTGGTGTTGATCGAGAGCTGCGCGCCCCGGCCCTGATTCACCGGCAACACTTTTTTGTTCTCAGGATTGATCAGCGTGATGGTCACGACATGGCGCACGCGGTCGCCGGTCTTCACGGCCACGGGCTTGGGCAAATCTTGCGGCGTGCTGTAGGTCTTGAACGAGGCGTCGCCGTAGTTGCGCTGGTCTTCCGTCTCGAACCCTTCGCCCTCGAAACGAATCTCCGCGTGTACACCCGCCGCGACTTCCTGTGTGAGCGCGCGCACGTCCTTGTGCGGCTGCCACGGCGCGATGCTCTTCGGCCAACTCGTCTGCTCACTCGAACCGTCGTTGTGCTCCAGCGTCACGGCCTTGCCCGCGCATTCCGTGACGGGATGCAGCAGGCAGATGCCGATGCGGTTGCGTCGAAACTCCGACTTAGCCTCGCCGTCGCAAGTGAACGTGATGCGCCCGCTGCTTTCGCCACGCACCGCGCCGCGCCAAAAGTAATTCACCTCGCGCTCCTGGCACTCGACATCGAACGTGAGGTCGAAGGAGTCGGCGCGCACGTCGCTTTGCAAATTCAGCACGCGCCACGCAATGGTGTTCCAGTTCTGGTCGCGCACCACGGCGTAGATGCTGCGCACGATTTCGTGATCGCCCAGCCGCACGTAGCGCAGGAAGGCGTTGTCCGGCTCGAAGATCATCGTGAGCGGCCCGGCGCGGAGCGAGAGCGGCGCGGGCGGGAGTTCGGGCTGTCCGTAGAGCAAAATGTTTTGGTTCGACATGGCGTTCCTAAATCGGCGCGTGTTGTAGCCACGGGCTGAAAGGCGAGCAATGGAAATGGCGGGAGGAGCGCGGACCGCCGAGTCCGCGCGATCATCTCACGGCAAAGGAGCGGCAAGTTTTACCGCAGAGACGCAGAGGCGCAGAGAGGGGAACCGGGGATTGTGTTTTTCTGCCTTCTCTGCGCCTCTGCCCCTCTGCGTCTCTGCGGTAAAATTTCGCCCCCACCAGGAAGTCGAACACGCGGACTCGGCGATCCGCGCTCCGCGAACTCCCTGATTGCGCCTCCAAAACCTTTCGCGCAAATTCCGCGCCCTATGTCGAGCCGGAAGCAATATCCATTCAACTTGATCGAGCCGAAGTGGCAGCAGTTCTGGGAGGAACAGCAGTCCTTCCGCGCGTTCAATCCTGGTGAAGTGGTGCCAGCGGCGCATCCCTTCGCCAAGCGTCACGGACTGGAAGGAAAAGTGGCCGAGCGCCAGCTCCCGCCGAAATTCTACGTGCTCGACATGTTTCCCTACCCGTCCGGCGCGGGATTGCACGTCGGGCATCCCGAGGGCTACACGGCCACGGACATTCTTGCGCGCTACCGTCGCGCGCGCGGCTTCAACGTGCTGCATCCGATGGGCTGGGATTCGTTTGGACTGCCCGCCGAACAGTATGCGGTTAAGACCGGCCAGCATCCGCGCGTCACGACCGAGGCGAACATCGCGAACTTCACGCGCCAGATTAAGTCGCTCGGGTTCAGCTACGACTGGTCGCGCGAAATCGCCACCACCGACCCGAAATACTTCCGCTGGACGCAGTGGATTTTCCTGAAGCTCTACAACAGCTACTTCGACCCGCACTGGGAGAAAGCAACTCCAATTTCGTTACTGGAAGATGCGCTTTCCAAAGAACCGAAGCAGCGTGAGCAATGGAAAGACAACGAGTTTCTGGTCTGCATGCAGGAGAACATTGGCCGCTTCGGTGGTGATGCTGCGAAGCGCGATTGCATCAACGGTTGGCGCCTCGCCTTCGTCAGTGAAGCGCCGGTGAACTGGTGCCCGGAACTCGGCACCGTGCTGGCCAACGAGGAAGTCATCGACGGCAAGAGCGATGTGGGCGGCTTTCCCGTGGTGCGCCGGCCCATGCGGCAGTGGATGCTCCGCATCACCGCCTACGCCGAGAAACTGCTCGACGATCTGAACACCATCGACTGGAGCGACTCGCTCAAGGAGATGCAGCGGAATTGGATTGGGAAGAGCGAGGGGGCGGAAGTTGATTTTCAAGTGGACGGACACACGGCGAAGATTCGTGTCTTCACCACGCGTCCCGACACGCTCTTCGGCGCGACCTACATGGTGCTGTCTCCTGAGCACAAACTGATTTCTGCGCTGACTTCCGACGCCCAGCGTAAAGCGGTGAGTGATTATCAGAAATCCGCCGCCGCCAAAAGCGACCTCGAACGCACGGAACTGGCGAAGGAGAAGACCGGCGTGTTCACAGGCGCCTACGCCATCAATCCGGTGAACGGGGAGAAGATTCCGATCTGGATCGCGGACTACGTTCTCGCGAGCTACGGCACTGGCGCGATCATGGCCGTGCCAGGACACGACACACGCGACTTCGAGTTCGCGCAGAAGTTCAACCTGCCTGTCATCCAAGTTGTTCAGCCGCTCGATCCCAAAAAGAATTGGCAGGGTTTCACCGACGAAGGCGTTGCGACGAATTCAGTGAATGAGGAGTTTTCGCTGGATGGTTTGCCCACCGCCGAAGCCAAAACCAAAATCACCGCCTGGCTCGAAGCGAAGGGGCTCGGCAAGAAGACCATCAACTACAAGCTGCGCGACTGGCTGTTCAGCCGGCAGCGTTACTGGGGCGAGCCGTTCCCCATCGTGTGGAAACGCGACGCGAACGGGAACGCCTATCACGAGGCGCTGCCGGAGAGCGCGCTGCCGTTGCTGCCGCCCGCGCTCGACGATTACAAGCCCACGCCCGACGGCCAGCCGCCGCTCGCGCGCGCGCAGGATTGGGTGAACCTGCCCGACGGCTCGGTGCGCGAGACGAACACCATGCCGCAGTGGGCGGGCAGTTGCTGGTATTACCTGCGCTATCTGGATGCGGGGAATGATGGGGCGTTCGTAAGCAACGAAGCCGAACAGTATTGGATGGGCACCGCAGCCGGTTCCCCGTTCAAGGTTCAAAGTTCAGAGTTCAAAGTTCAAAGTTCCCCGTCCGGCCCCGAGGAGAAAACTTTGAACCTTGAACCTCGAACTTTGAACTCTGAACAAAGAGCGTCCACGCCCGGCGTTGACCTCTACGTCGGTGGCACCGAGCACGCCGTGTTGCACCTGCTCTACGCGCGCTTCTGGCACAAGGTGCTGTTCGACCTCGGCCATGTCTCCACGCCCGAGCCGTTCTTCAAGCTCGTCAACCAGGGACTCATCCTCGGCGAGGACATGCAAAAGATGTCCAAGTCGCGCGGCAACACCATCAACCCCGACGACATCCTCGTGGAATACGGCGCGGACGCCTTCCGCCTCTACGAGATGTTCATGGGCCCGCTCGAAATGGTGAAGCCGTGGAACACGAAAGGCGTGGAAGGCGTGTATCGTTTCCTCGGCCGCGTCTGGCGTTTGTTCGTGGATGAAGCGAGCGAAGTGGAATTCGAGCAGGCGCAGACGGCCACGGAGCCGGCGCGGCAAGGAACTTTGCTGGAGCTGATCAAACTCAATTCGACCATCCAGAAAGCGGACCCGACCAAGGAACAACTCAAGTTGCTGCACGCGACGATCAAAAAGGTCACGGAGGATTTGGACGGCTTGCGTTTCAACACGGCCATCTCGGAGATGATGATCTTCGTGAATGGCGCGCTGAACTGGCCGGTGAAGCCGGTGGCGGTGCTGCGCGAGTTTTTGATTTTGCTGCAACCGTTCGCGCCGCACGTCACGGAAGAACTCTGGAGCAAACTGCATTCGCAATTCTTGCTCGAGCCCACCGCGCTGGCCTACGCACCGTGGCCGAAGTTCAATCCCGAGCTGCTCGTCGAGGACACGTTGGAAATCCCGGTGCAAGTCAGCGGCAAGTTGCGCGACGTGATCCGCGTGCCGGCGACGGCAACGCAAGCCGAGATCGAAGCCGCCGCGCTGGCGTCGGAGAAGGCGCAGCAATTCCTCGTCGGCAAGACGGTGAAAAAGATCATCGTTGTCCCGAAGAAACTGGTGAACATCGTGGCCGTTTGAGGAGCGCGGACTTTCCAGCCCGCAGCAGGCTGCGAAGTGAGAGCGGTTCAATCTTCGCCCACACCTTCCGTCGTCGCACGTTGCTGCGGGCTGGAAAGCCCGCGCTCCGGGCGGTGGGCATTTTCCTCGCGTAGCGAGACCTGATGGTAGCCGTGGGTTTTAACCCACGGTTCTGGTCGTTCGAGAGACTGGCGTCGCGGAGCGACGCTTGAAAACGTGGCACGCATTCAGGCGTCGCTACGCGACACAGAAACCCTTTCTTGCGTCAATCCGTGGGTTAAAATCCACGCTACCATCGAACGTCGCTACGCGACTGCCTGCACTGCCCCTATTCGTGTTTCTTCGTGTCTATTCGTGGTGAGAAATTTTCCTGCGCCGTCACGTTAAGCGCCGCCAAGAATCCCCGCGCCTTCGCCAGCGTCTCGTCGTGTTCCGCCTCGGCGTTCGAGTCCGCCACGATGCCCGCGCCGACGTGGAAGTGGACGCGCCCCGCCTTCACGATGGCCGTGCGGATGATGATGCTCAACTGGCTCTCGTGATTGAACCCGAGGTAGCCGAGCGCGCCGGTGTAAGGGCCACGTGTGATCGGCTCCAGCTCATCAATGATCTCCATCGCGCGAATCTTCGGCGCGCCCGTGATGCTGCCGCCGGGGAAGCACGCGGCCAGCGCGCTGAAGTGCGTCACGCCCGCGCGCAACTGCCCCTCGACCGTGGAGACGAGATGCTGCACTTGCGCGTAGCGTTCGAGGCGCACGAGTTCCGGCACTTGCACCGAACCGTATTCGCAGATGCGCCCAAGATCGTTGCGGAGCAAGTCCGTGATCATGACCAGCTCGGCCATTTCCTTCGCGCTGGTCTGGAGTTCGTAAGTGAGCCGCGCGTCGCGCGTCGGGTCGGCGTCGCGCGGGCGCGTGCCTTTGATGGGGCGCGTGAGAATGTGCCGTCCGCTCAGGCGCAAAAACAATTCCGGCGAGGACGAGGCGAGTTGGAAATCACCGCAGTCCAGGAAGGCGGAAAACGGCGCGGGCGAAACGTCGCTCAAGCGCTCGAACAAACTCCACGCGTCGCCGGGCGCATCAGCGGAAAGCCGGTGCGCGAGGTTCACCTGATAGATGTGGCCGTGGTGAATGTAGTGCTGCGCGCGCTCGACGCGGGCGATGAACTCGGCGCGAGAGAGATTGGAAACGGGCTGCGGAGCGCGGACCGCCGAGTCCGCGTGTTTCAACATGGGCAAGGTTCG
>JANNGC010000707.1:0-2713 GCA_031380445.1 Pedosphaera sp. | reverse complement strand
GATGGGCAAGTGGACGACGACCATGCCCGTGCGCGGCGGAGTGTTCTATCGCTTCAGCGTGCCGCGGAAATTTTCCGGTGCCGATTCAGCGCGGCGTGCAGGAGTGGCACGCGTGTTGTGGACCGATGCAAAGGGCAAGCCGGTGCTGCATGATGAGCCGTCCTACGCGTCGTATTCGCCGGGCGAACGGCCCCGGGCGGAGCCGGAGTATCCGCTGGACGGCGCGACGGATGCGCGCGGCTGGACGACGCTGAACGGCGGCTACCGCGCACCGTCCGCAGCGACGCAGGCGATCATCGAGTTGGAGTTTCGTTGGGCGCCACGCGCGCGACTCGAGTGGAGCGGCATCACCTTCGAGGAATCGAAGAGGCCCGCTCACGTACGGTCCGCCTCGCCAGCGTCCATTTCGTCCCGCGCGAGGCGAAGACCGTCGCCGAGAGGCTGCACGCCTTTGAGCCGCTGATCGCGGAAGCGGCGAAACAGAAAGCCGACCTCGTCGTGCTCCCGGAAGTCGTCACCTACGGCCGCGGCGCCACTTACCTCGATGTCGCCGAAGCCGTGCCCGGTCCGTCCACCGAGTTCTTCGGCGCGCTCGCAAAGAAACACGGTCTCCACATCGTCCCCGGCCTCGTCGAGCGCGACGGCCCTCTCCTCTACAATGTCGCCGTGCTCATCGACCCCGATGGCAAGCTCGTCGGCAAGTATCGCAAGGTCTGTCTCCCGCGCAGCGAGATCGAGGCCGGCATCACGCCCGGCCACGACTACCCGGTCTTCGACACCCGCTTCGGCAAAGTGGGGATGATGGTCTGCTACGACGGCTTTTTCCCCGAAGTCGCCCGCGAACTGAGCAACCGCGGCGCGGAAGTGATCGCGTGGCCGGTGATGGGCTGTAACCCCATGCTCGGCGCCGCGCGGGCGTGTGAAAACCACGTCTATGTGGTGAGCAGCACGCACACGGACGCAGCGAAGAATTGGATGGTCTCCGCCGTCTTCGGCCACGACGGGAAGCTGCTCGCGCAAGCGAAAGAGTGGGGGACCGTGGCCGTTGCCGAGGTTGATCTCGGCCAGCGCCTGCACTGGTCGAGCTTGGGGGATTTCAAGGCGGAGATCCCGCGGCATCGCCCGGCAGACGCGGCGCCCGCGCTGGTCGCGCCGTGATCGGTGGATGGATGGTGCCGGGCAGCGCAGCAAAGTAGTTCCCGACTTCAGTCGGTCATCCCATCGCCGCGCTCTGACCGACTGAAGTCGGCGAGTACTTTGCCACCGCTACCGCCCCTCGGGCGCTGGCGGCTCGTGCCACCATTTGTCGAGTTGCGGCGGGCGAAAGGCGGCCATCTGCGTGAGGAGGGTCGTGGCGTCGCTGGCGACGAGCAGGCAGTCGAAATGTTCGCGCTTGAGGAAATGCTCGTCGGTCAGGTGGCGCAGGAATTCGAGCAGCCGATCGTAGAAGCCTGCGACATTCAGCAGGCCGACGGGCTTGGTGTGAAAGCCGAGCTGCAGCCAGGTGAAAGTCTCGAACAATTCCTCCAGCGTGCCCACGCCGCCGGGGAGTGCGATGAAGCCATCGGAGAGGTCGGCCATCACTTGTTTGCGTTCATGCATCGAATCGACCACGCGCAGTTCCGTGCAACCACCGTGGCCGAGTTCCTTTTCCTGCAAGCTCGCCGGGATCACGCCGATCACTTTGCCGCCCGCCGCCAGCGCGGCGTCCGCCAACGCGCCCATGAGACCCACGTTGCCACCGCCCTAGACGAGACCGATGCCGCTCCGCGCGAGATGCGCGCCGAGCGCAACCGCTGCCGCACGATGTTCTGGCGAAGCGCCGAGGCTCGAACCGCAATACACGCACACGCGGCGAAGACGGTTCATTGAAAAGACGAAGCACCAAGACCCAAGCTCCAAGCACCAGAGAAGCACCAAGCAACAAGAGTCGCGGCTGCACCTTGTTGCTTGGAGATTCTCTGGTGCTTGGGGATTGGAGCTTGGGGTTTCCGCTTCACTGGTCCTGATCCAGTTTGAAGTTCACCTTGATGTCGAAGAACTCGCCATTGCCGAGCCCCTTGGGCAGCGGGTCGATCTGCGTCACATTGTTGGCCGCGGTGAGCACCGAGTCGTCCATCATCGCGCTGCCCGAGGCGTTCACGATTTCGCGCGCGAGGATGCGACCGTCTTTGCCGATGCGCAGCTTCAGTGTCGTCACGTAGTTGGCCCCGCTGCGCGCGATCGACGTGGGCTGCTCCCAGCGCGTGTGGAAGCGGTCGTGGATCATCAGGAAATACCAACTGTACTCCGTGTCGCGCGACCCACCGCCTTCGCGCCCCGCGCCCTTGCCGCTCCCGGTGCCGGTGCCTTCACCCGTGGATTTCGGGCCGGGGCCGCCACCCGCGGTCTTCGACTTGTCGGCAGTCTCGCTTTTGCCCGCGCCGGGGGTGGCTTTGGACTTGGTGGTAGTGTCGGCTTTGGCCAGGTCGCCGATCGGTTTCGGAGAAGATTTTGACGCCGGCTTCGGCGAGGTCTTCGCCGTGGTTTTCGGGGACGGTTTGGCGGTGGTCTTTGGCGTCGTCCGGGCGACTGGTTTGGGGGTGGTTTTGGGGGTGGAAGGTTTCGCGGTCGGTTTCGGTGTGGTGGGTTTGGGCTTGGGCGTTGCTGATTTCGGAGTGGTGGGTTTGGGGGTTGGCGTCGGCGTGGCGACTGGCACGATGAGGCCGGTTTC
>JANNGC010000696.1:0-5923 GCA_031380445.1 Pedosphaera sp. | reverse complement strand
GGAATGACGAAGCACGGGCCAACCCCGGATGGGGTTGAACACAGGCGTTCTCCCGGCACCACAGTTCGACCCCTTCGGGGTCGCGATCCTCGCCGTGACTCGATCCCCGGATTTCATCCGGGGCTATTCATGTTCAAGCCCTCCGGGCTTGCCGCGACGGACACCGGGAAAACCCTTTTGCCAAGTGAACAGCGTTTCCGCCAGACTCGTCTCACAGCGCGTTCATGGAAAAATCAAAGTGCGAACATTGCCAGGTCTCTGACCGGCGCGGCTTCCTCAAGAAGCTCGCGTGTCATGTCCTCGGCGGCATCATCACCCTCGTCCCCTTCGCCGCCGGACTGGCGGTGTGGCTCGATCCCGCGCGGCGCAAGTCGCAGACCGGCGGGCAACTGGTCCGCGTCGCCACCTTGAACGCGCTGCCCGATGACGGCGTGCCGCGCAAATTCGCCGTGCTCGCCAGCCGCGTGGATGCCTGGAACAAATCGCCCGAGACGGCCGTGGGCGCGGTTTATCTGCGGCGTGAGAAGGGCGGCCAACCGCGCGCCTTCAATGTCGTGTGTCCGCACGCCGGCTGTTTCGTGGATTACATGGACGCGCGTAACTGCTTCCTCTGCCCGTGCCACAACAGCACCTTCGCCCTCGACGGAAAAATCAACGACCCGAAAAGCCCTTCACCGCGCGGCCTCGATGAACTGGCCGTGGAAGTGAAAAGCGACGGCGAGGTCTGGGTGAAGTTCCAGAACTTCCGCGCCGGTGTGACCGAGAAAATCCCGTCATGAAAAAAGTCACGGCGCTTTACGACTGGCTCGACTCGCGCACGGGTTGCAAGAAGCTCCTGCACGAGTCGCTTTACGAAAACGTGCCGGGCGGCTCGCGCTGGCGTTACGTCTGGGGCAGCACGCTCACCTTCGCCTTCATGGTGCAGGTCATCACCGGCGTGTTCCTCTGGATGGCCTACGCGCCCAGTTCGCAGACGGCGTGGGAGAGCGTCTATTACATCCAGCACGAGATGTGGGGCGGCTGGCTGCTGCGCGGCATTCATCATTTCACAGCGCAGGCCATGACGGTGCTGCTCGTGTTGCACCTGATGCAAATCGTCGTGGACGGCGCCTACAAAGCGCCGCGCGAGATCAACTTCTTCTTCGGCATGGTGCTGTTGCTGCTCGTGCTCGGCCTCTCGCTCACCGGCTATCTGCTGCCGTGGGACCAGAAAGGCTACTGGGCCACCAAGGTCGCGACGAACATCATGGCCATCACGCCGTTCGTCGGGCCGGAGTTGCAGAAGATCGTCATCGGCGGCACGGACTACGGGCATCACACGCTCACGCGCTTCTTAGCGCTGCACGCGGGCGTGCTGCCGGGGTTGGTGATTCTGTTCATCGTCGGCCACGTTTATTTGTTCCGGAAACACGGTCTCACCGCCGCGCAGCCGAAGAACAAACCCGACTGCGCCTTCTGGCCGGACCAGGTTTTGAAAGATGCCGTGGCGTGTCTCGCGATGCTGGCCGTGGTCATTTTCTTCATTGTGAAGCCACGTCTGTTCGGCGGTGGCGAACTGGGCGCCCATCTCGGCGCGCCCGCCGATCCCAGCGAGAGCTTCAGCGCGGCGCGGCCGGAATGGTATTTCCTGTTCCTCTTCCAGTTCCTCAAGGCGGAGTGGCTCATCAACATCTTCGGCCATCACGGCGAACTCGTCGGCGCGATCATCATTCCCTCCGTCGTCATGGGCCTGCTTTTCGCCATGCCGTTCATCGGCAAGTGGAAGCTTGGGCATCGCTTCAATCTTGGTTTGCTCGGCGTCATCATCGCTGGCGCGACGTTGCTCACGTTCCAGGCCGTGCGGGAAGACTCGAACAAGCCCGAGTATCACGCCTCGGTGAAACAGGCCGAGCAGGAGGCGAAGCGCGTGGTGGAACTGGCGCGCGCGCGCGGCATCCCGATCACCGGCGCGGTGGAATTACTGCGGAACGATCCGCTCATCCAGGGACCGAAGCTCTTCGCGAAAAACTGCGCGAGCTGCCACCGCTACGACGGCCACAACGGCCTCGGCCTCGCGGTGAACGATCCACAGTCCGCCGCCGACCTCAAAGGCTTTGGCTCCCGCGCATGGGCGGCAGCCATGCTCGACCCGAAGCAGATCGCCAGCTCGAACTTTTTTGGCGGCACGAAATTCGCCGACGGCAAGATGGTTAAGTTCGTGAAGAAGGACGCGGTGAATTTCACGCCGGAGCAAGTGAAACAAATCACCGCCGCGCTCGCCGCCGAAGCGCAATTGCCCGCGCTGGTTGAAGCCGACAAGCGTGACGCCGCGCTCATCGAGGAAGGGCGCAAATTCATGGCCACCGACACCGCGCGCTGCACCGAGTGCCATCAGTTCCGCAAGAAGGACGAGGACGCCACCGCGCCCGATCTGACCGGCTACGGTTCGCGCGAGCGGCTCATCGGCATCATCGCGAATCCGAAGCACGAACGCTTCTACGGCAAGCGTAATGACCGGATGCCGGCGTTCGCCGACGATAAGATTCTGGATGCCCGCTCGATTGAACTGCTGGCGGACTGGCTGCGGGGCGGTGAGGCTTTGAAACAGTAATCAGTTGGAGCGCGGGCCGCCGCGTCCGCGTGTTCATAACTCCAACAAGCGGCTCTCCATCCATGGATCGCGCGGACTCGGCGGTCCGCGCTCCACCAAAAGAATCGCCGCCGCGTTTTAACGCGGCGGCGGGGGGTTGAGAATTATTTCCCGCAACGGCACGGGCGGCGTGACCACGCGGAAGTAGCGCTCCGGCTCGGGCGCGGGATAGGGCGCGTTCAACTGGATGGTGCGGATGAGCGACTGGCCCGCGATGTTCGTCACACTCGTCCAGGGCGGCCCAACTAGATTGGTCCGGTACTGGATGGTGTAGGCGATGTTCGATTGCGCCACGAATTCCAACTGCCCGCCGCCCGTTGGGATCAAATCCAGACGCAGCAGGCTCAAGGCGTTCGTCGGGTTGGTGCCGGCGATGTATTCATCGCGGTTGCTCATGCCGTCGCCGTCGGAGTCGAGCGCGGCGTTGGCGGCGGTGTTGGTCGTGCCGATGTTGCCGAAGTAATTCGTCTCCCACCAGTCGGAGATGCCGTCGCCGTCGAAGTCGGGCAGCATGGTGAGCGCGATGTTGCCCACGTTGGGGCTGAAGACGCCGCCGGGCGCGGCCCCGTTGGTCACGGCCACGCGGATGGTGGCGCTGGCCTGGATGTTCGTGAGGACGAGCACCGGCACGGAGGTGGTAAGGTAGGCCGAGGAGTTGCGAATCCAGCGGTACCAGAGCGGGGCCAGCGGATGATCCGGCCCGGCCACCACGTTGAAGACGACGGTGCCGCCTTGCAGCACGGTCTGGGGCTGGAGGTGGTTGGTAATCACCGGGCGCACGAGCACGGCCAGGGTCACGTTGGCCGTGACCGCAGCGTAGAGGTTCGTGACCACGGCGGCGTAAAACCCGGCCTGGGCCAGCGTGAGGTTGGTCATGGAAAACGTCGGGCCGGTCGCGCCGGGAAGGTCCGTGCCGTTGAAGCGCCATTGGTAGGCGTAGGGCTGGGTGCCGCCCGCGCTCACGGTGAAGGTCACGTTCGAGCCGGCGTTGGTCTGATAAAACGCGGGCGGCGCAAGCGTGAGGAACACGGGCTGGACGATGGTCAGTTGCGCGGGCGCGGTGAAGACGGCGCCGCCCGCGTTGTAGGCGAAGGCGTCATACGCGCCCGCCTCCTCGGCGCGCACAGCTTCGAGGAAGAAACCGGCGTTCGTCGCGCCGGGAATGTCCGCGCCGTTGAAACGCCATTGCCACGCGATGGGGCCGGTCCCGGTCGCGGCGGCTTGGAGCAGCACGTTTGCGTTCAGGAACACGTTCGCGGTCGCGGGCGATTGGGTGATGACGGGCGGGGCCACGGGGCTGCTGGCGTTCGCGGCACCGGCGGTGGGCGCGGCGGCGAGCCAGTTCGCGGCGTCGTTGCCGTAGTTCGCGGCCACCCGGCGTTGCAAGGAATGTCCGCCGCCGTCCACGAGGCCCGAGGGCCACGGCGCGCGGTCGAGATAACTCACCTTGTCCACCAGCACGGAGGGGATGAACGCGCCGTCGGGCAGCGAGGGCTTCCGCAATTCCACCGTCTCACCGCTGTTGTTCAAGCTGCCGAGGAACGGGCCGAAGACCGCCACGGCGGGCGGCACGGAGTAGTAGGCGCGGAACTGCGCGAGCAAGGTCGGATCAATCACCGGATCAAAATCCACCACGAGCGCGTAGTCGCCCGCCGCCAGCGTGACGCCGGGCGGGAAGATGAAGTCCACGCCGTCCGTGATCCGCCAGCGGTTCGTGCCGGTGAACAAATCCACGGACGCGCCGCTGACGTTTTTCACTTCGATGAACTCGCGCGCGCCCGCGCCGCCGTTGTCGGGGTTGTACATGATTTCTTGGATGACCACCGGGCCGACGAGCGGGCTGGCGTTCACCGCATCGAAAGTGCGCGCCGTCTGCGCCACGTAGTCAATCGCGCCGCCCGCGAGGAAGCGTCCGAAGGACACGCCGTCGTCCGCCGCGCCGAAGCTCGCGCGCGTGCGGAGGCCGGTCAGGTTGGTCGAAGTGTCCGCCGCCGCGAGCCACAGTTCCACGGGCCGCGCGCGGTCGAGCGGGAAGCCGAGCTGCGCTTCGCCGAAGGTCACGAAGCCGCCCGCCGGAATCGTCGTGCCGTTCGGAATGCGGAATTTTTTCAACGCCGTGGCGCGGTCGCTCAGGAACCAGCCGCCCACGCCCGCCGCGTCCGCCGTCGGGTTGTGCAGTTCAATCGCGTCCTCCTGCGGCAGCGTCGCGTGCGTGAGGACTTCGTTGATCACCACTTCGCTGATCAGCCGCCAGTTCGCGGCGGCGGGCGAGGCCGAGTTCGGGAAGGTGAAGAGCGTGTTGGTGTTGCCGTCGGGCAGGCGGCCCTGCGAAACGCCGAGCGGCTGCTGGGCGAAGACCACGGTGTCAATGATGTTGCTGCCGTTCGACTGGTAGAGGCGCAGCGTATCGCCGAGCGCGTCGAGCGAGAAGTTCACATGGTTGCGGCCCTGCTCGGGCTGGCCGTCCGCGAGGCACTGCACGAAGTTGCTCGCGCCGATGAAACTGAGCGCGGGGATGCGGAACTCGTTCGTGCCGCTGCTCGTCGGATCGTCGGTCAGCACGAGGCTGCTCAGGTCCACGGCCTGGTTCGTGGTGTTGTAAAGTTCGAACCAGTCGGAGCCGTCGGCGGGGTTCGCCAGCCACTCGTTGAAGCGCAGCGCGCTGGCATTGCCGAGCGTCGCCGCCGTGCCGTTGGCCACGCCGGGCGAATTCGTGTTGAGCAGACGCCACACGCTGCTGATGAGGCCGAGGGCGCGGTTCTCGATCTGGAAACCGTACTCGACGGAGTTCACGAGCTGGCTGGCGGTGTTGAAGAGATACACGCCGCCGCTTTCGCCGGCGAGCGCGCGGCCCGTGTTGTAGTCGCCGGAGTTCGTCGAGGCCGGGCGCGCGTTGTCGCACCAGATGACGAGGTAGCTGTTGCCCGCGATGCTCGCGCCGGGCGGGAAGCTCCACTGCGGCGCGGCGCTGTCCACGCCGAGGCTGAAGCCCGCGAGCGCGAAGGGCGAGCCGCCGCCATTGAACAGCTCGACATAGTCCGCCGCATTGCCGGCGGCATTCGTGAGCGCGGTGGCGTTGCGCGCCAGCACTTCGTTCAAGACCGGGCCGTTGTAGGTCGCGGCGTAGTTCGAGGCTCCGGGGCTGGCCGTGCCGGTGAAGTTCACGAGGTTCGCCGTGCCGTCGGGCAGACGCCCGCGCGTCACGCCCTCTGTCTGCGCGGCGTAGCTCAGGCGGTTCACTTCGGTCGCGCCTGCATCTAAGAGAATGATCGTGCCGCCGAGCGCGGAGAGTTT
>JANNGC010000676.1:0-8524 GCA_031380445.1 Pedosphaera sp. | reverse complement strand
GTTGCTGTTGCTTTCGCCGCAACTGCACGCGCAGAGCAACGTCACCTTCCTCACCCGCGAGCACACCGATTTCAAAATCCTCTACACGCCCGGCGCGTCGAACCAACTCACCCTCGTCGCGCGCGACGAAGACCACGCGCTCAACCTCGCCAGCAACGCAGTCATCCTCGTGGCCCGCAGCAACGCCGTGCTCACGCTCCCGCCCGGCACGCCGTTCGGCGACGGCGGGCAGCCATTCTGGATTCTCCCACAGTCGCAGAATGTGAACCTGCTCTACCTCGGCGTCTCGGCGGAAGGCATCCCGGCGGGCGTCTTCAACGGGCCGCTCGCCGTGCAGCTCAAGTCGCTCGAAGGCCCCGGCTACTTCATGGCGTGGCAGGCGACTGGGCCAGGGCAATACAACATCCGTCTGAACACCCGCGACGGGATCAGCGCGGCGGACGCCTGCACGCCGCTCATTGGCAGCCACGAACATTTCAACTGGGGCTTCTCCAGCACGGGAATTTATTGCGCCACCTTTCAAGTCGTCGGCCAGCGCATCGGCGAGGCGACGAATATCACGAGTCCGTGGACGACGTTTGTCTTTCACGTTCTGCCGCTGCCGCTCGCGACGAACTTTCCAACCTGGCAGAAACAATTCTGGCCGCCGGGCTTCAATCCTTCGATCTCGGGGACGAACAGCAACGTTGACGCCGACGCCTTTGACAATTTGCACGAATACGCCTTCGGCCTCTCGCCCACGAACGCCAACTCCATCACCAACGCGCCGCGCTTCTCCTTCGTCACGACCAACGGCCAAACCTTCGGCGCGCTGACGTTCCCGCGCTACCTGCCCGCGCGTGATTTGCTTTTTGAGCCACAAGTTTCCGGCGCGTTGCCGGGGAACTGGCTCGCGCTCACGAACACTTTCGCCATCGCGCCGATCAGCAACGGCGTCACCGAGCGCGTGACCCTGCGCGACTTCCTGCCCGCGACGAACGGCGTGCAACGCTTCTACCGGCTCAAGACCTCGCTCTTCTGAACATGAGAACCATCGACCTCTCCGCCGCCATGAACCCCTCAGCCAAACTCGATTGGGCCATCCAGCAACTCCGCCATGCCCACGTCCGCGTGACGCCCGTGCGGGAACGGGTCTTGGAATTCCTCGCGCACCGCGCCGTGCCCGCGACGCTCAACGAAATCTCCGGCAGCGGCGAAGTCGCCGGGCAGTTCGACGACGCCACCGTCTATCGCACGCTCGTCCTGCTCGTCGAATTGGAGGTCGCGCGCCAGCTCCAGTTCCGCGACCGCGCGACGTGCTTCATGCTCAACGTTCCCGGCGAATGCTTCAGCTTCCTCGTCTGCCGTTGCTGCGGAGAAATCACGCCCGTCTCGCACAGCCAGCCGCTGCATTCGCTCGAAGCACAGATCACCGCGCAACACGGCTACACCGGCCTGACCCACGAACTGGAACTCTACGGCGTCTGCCCGGCCTGCCAGGAACACACGCACTCGTGCGGCAAGCCGAACAAATTCCTACCCGGCCTGCGCCTGCGCGGACGCGCCAACAACTGAATCGTGTGATGAACAAAAATCTCTCCCACCCTTTCTTCGACGGACTCGGCGCGGTCGCCTCGTCGCTCTGCATCATCCATTGCCTCGGCACGGCGGCGCTCGGATTCCTGCTGCCCGCGCTCGGACTCACCTTCCTCGCCGACGAACGCATTCATCACCTGCTGGCGGGCACGGTAGTGGTCGCCGGACTGCTGGCGTTTGTTCCGGGCTTCCGACTGCACCGCAACTGGCCCGTCGCAATCTTCGCCGCCTTCGGACTCACCGCCATCGTGCTCGCGCAATGGCTGCCGGATGAAGCCCTGCGCGAACGGCTCGAAACCGCGCTCACGGTCTTCGGCGGCGGAATGCTCGTCATCGCCCACTGGCAAAACCGCGCGCTCTGCCGCCACCACCACTGCCGCGACTGCCGCCCACGAAAATGATTTTCCGCGTCGCGACTTCGCCACGCATCACACCAAAACCAAAACAAAACTCATGAAACAAAAAACTCACCGGCTCTTATCCATCACCCTCGGCCTCGCGGGCGCGCTGGCCGTATCGCTGGCGCGCGCGGACACCAACACCCTCGCCTTCACCTTCGAGCCGTTCGACCTGCCGGGCGCGAGCGAGACGCTGCTCTCGGACATTCGCAATGACGGCACGCTCGTCGGGCGGTTCAAGGACGGCGGCGGCATCAGCCAGGGCTTCGTGCAGAGCGGGACAAATCTCACGACGTTCAATGTCACGGGCACGACGGCGACGTTCGCCGGCGGCATCGATTCGTTCGGTCGCATCGCGGGCTTCTATCGCGACGCGGTGGACCCCGACGTGCAGCACGGGTTCATCCGCGAGACGAACGGCACGTTCACCACGCTCGATGGGCCGGGGCAGAACTACACTTACGCCTGGCGCATCAATGACGCGGGGCAGGTGAATGGCTATTGGTTTGAAGACCCGTTCTTCATCACTTCCTTCCGCCGCGCGACAAATGGCGTGCTCACCACGAACGTCTTCGCCGGTTCGCCGGTTGGCACGGTCACGCGCGGGATGAACGAGGCGGGCGACACGGCGGGCTGGAAGTGGGACGAGAACTACGTCTTACAAGGCGTCGTCTTCGCGGGCGGCGCGACGAACGTCTTCACCGTCGCGGGCTGGGAAAACACGTTGCCGGGCGACATCAACAATCTCGGCGACATCGCCGGCACGGTGAACAACGGGTTTACGAACACCGCTGGTTTCTTCCGTCGCGCGAACGGCGACACGGTGACGTTCAACCCGCCCGGCGCGGTCGAGGTCGAGGTGTTCGGAATGAATGATCTCGGCCAGGTCGTCGGCGAATACGCTGACGCGGGCGGTGCGCGGCACGGCTTCATCGCCTGCCCGGCGGTGGCGCTGGAGCGCGGACATACCGATGTCGGCGTGGCCTACGAGGACGGCGAATTCAATCTGCACATCCACGACGAGGAGACGGACACGGAATACACGCCCAAGGATGCAGCGCTCATCATCGGCGGAGCGGCGGAGCAGCCGATTCCCGACACGGCGGCGTTGAGCTTCCTCGGACGACCGGGTTATTCGACCTGGATTCTCCCGGCGGTGCAGAACACGAACCTGCTCTTCCTCGGCTTCGGCGCGGAGGAAATCGAGAGCGGCGTCTTCGTCGGCGACGCGTTGCGCATGGAACTGGTGAGCGTGGTCGGTGCGGGTGACTTCGCGGTGTTCGCCTTCGACGGCTTTGGCAATCCCATCGTCCACATGAACAGCGCGGACGGCATCAGCGCGGCGGATTTCTTCCCGCTGGTGGCGGGCGGGCACACGGATTTGAACTGGGCCTTCAACGCGCCGGGCACCTATCGCATCGGCTTCCGCGTGCGCGGCACGCTGGTCGCGGGTAATCAGGAAGTGGTGAGCGACATCGCGTATTACACCTTCACCGTGCCGGAGGCTCTGTTGCCGCAGCCACCGGAGCAGGATGACAGCTTTGTCTATAACGTGGTGGACATCGGCACGTTTGGCGGGACGGAATTCAACACGGCGATTGACGTGAACAATGCTGGTGTTGTCGTGGGTGGCTCCAGCCTGTCGAACAACGTGGACCATCCGATCTTCCGCTGGCAGGACGGCGTGCTGGAGAATCTCGGTCTCCTCGGCGGGCGCACCGCTGGGGCCGAAGCCATCAGCGAGACGGGCTGGATTGCCGGCACGACGACCACGCCGGCGGGCGACTTCGAGCCGTATGTGCCGTATCGCTTCGGTCCGAATGGCTTTGAGGCGATTCCACTGATTCTCGGCGCGCAGAACGGCGAGGCGCACGACGTGAATGATTTCGGCACGACGGTCGGCACGCTCGATTTGCCGGACTTCAGTTCGCGCGCGTTCCTGTCCTTCACCAATGCGCCGACGATTGATCTCGGCACCTTCGGCGGCGAATCAAGCGGCGTGGAAGGCATCAACAACTCCGGCGTCCTCGTTGGCTGGGCGCAGTTGAGCAACGGACAGACGCGCGCTTTCCGCCATGTCGGCACCGGGCCGTTGAACGCCGCAACCGACGATCTCGGCACGCTCGGCGGCAACAGCAGCCGGGCCTTTGCCGTCAGCGAATCAGGCAAGGTCGTGGGCCGTTCTCGCACCACGAACGGAGTTCAGCACGCCTTCCTCTGGGAACAAAGTGCGGGCATGACCGACCTCGGCTCGCTCGGCGGCGATAACACCTACGCCTTCGGCATTAACACCAACGATGTCGTGACGGGCTGGGGCAATCTTGTGCCCGGCGGCGACCCCAACCACGGCTGGGTCTGGACGCGCGACACTGGAATGCGCGATCTCAACACGCTCATTCCCTTCGGAACCGGTCTGGAAATCACGCTGGCCTACGGCGTGAATGAATCCGGGTGGATTGCCGGCGGCGCGGATCGTCTCAGTGACGGTGCGACCCGCCCCGTGTTGTTCAAACCCGCCACGCGCCTTTCGCGCGGCCACACCGACATCGGCATGGCCTTCGAGGACGGCGCGTGGGATTTGCACGTTCACGCCGAGGACATCGACACCGAGTTCACGCCCGGTGCGGCGCTGCTCACCCTGCCGCCACTCACGCAAACCATCGTGCCGACGAATGCCAGCTACGCCTTCCTCGGCGCGGCGGGCAGTCCGGCGTGGGTGTTGCCGCCGGTGCAGAATCCGAAACTGCTCTTCCTCGGCTTCGGCGCGGAGGAAATTGAGAGCGGCGTGTTCGTCAGCAACATCGTCACCATGAAACTCAAGTCGGTGGACGGCCCCGGCGCGTTCTCCGTGTTCAGCATCGACGGCTTTGGCGTGCCGCAAGTCCACATGAATTCGGGCGACGGCATCGACGGCACGAACGACGTGAAGAGCATTGTGACCGGCAGTCACGAGGACTTCGCGTGGGCGTTCAGCGCGCCCGGCTACTACCGCGTGACCTTCGAGGCGTGCGGCACACTGGTGGCGGGCAATGAGTTCACGACGAGCGGCGACGTGACCTACTTCTTCGAAGTCATCGGCATCGAGACGCAACTCGCCATCACCCGCAGCGGCGGGAGCGCGACGATCAGTTTCGTCACGCAAGACGGCCTGACGTATCAGCTCGAAGCCGCCTCGACCATCACCGGCCCGTGGACAGACGAAGGCGCGGCCTTCCTCGGCACCGGACGCGCGAAGCAAATCACCGTCCCGCTCAGTCCCGGCGCGGTGTTCTTCCGGATGAAGGCGAGCGCCGGCAACTGAACGAGACCGACCCAAGCCCCGCCCGCGACCTCAGAAGCGCGGGCGGGGATCTTGTCCAAATTGATTTTCAAAGTTTGATGAAGACGAAAACCACACCGCCCGCGCGTCTGCCTGTCACTGTGCTCTCCGGCTTTCTCGGCGCGGGCAAGACCACCTTGCTCAATCACGTCCTCCACAACCGCGAGGGCCTGCGCGTCGCCGTCATTGTCAACGACATGAGCGAGGTGAACATTGACGGCGCGCTCGTGGCCAATGGCGGCGCGAAACTCTCGCGCACCGAGGAGAAGCTCGTCGAAATGCAGAACGGCTGCATCTGCTGCACGCTGCGCGAAGACTTGCTCAAGGAAGTCGCCAAGCTCGCGAAGGCACGGAAGTTCGATTACCTGCTCATCGAATCCACCGGCATCAGCGAGCCGCTGCCCGTGGCCGAGACGTTCACCTTCACCGACACCGACGGCAAGACCCTCAGCAAAGTCGCGCGGCTCGACACGATGGTCACGGTGGTTGATGCGAAGAATTTCCTGCGCGACTTCAAGCAGTCTGATTCGCTCCAGGAGCGCAAGGCTGCGCTCAACGCCGACGACGAACGCACCGTCACCGACCTGCTCATTGATCAAATCGAGTTCTGCGACGTGCTCGTGCTGAACAAGACCGATCTCGTCACCGCTGCGGAGTTGAAATCCCTGCACGCGATTTTGCGGAAGCTCAATCCGCGCGCGCAGATCATCGAGTCCGCGCACGGTCGCGTGCCCCTCAAGGAAATTCTCGACACGAACCGCTTCGACTTCACCGCCGCGCAACAGGCCCCCGGCTGGATGAAAGTGATGCGCGGCGAGGAACAGCCTGAGACGGAAGAATACGGCATCGGCAGCTTCGTCTATCGCGCGCGGCGGCCGTTTCATCCGCAGCGGTTCTGGAAGTTCCTCCACCAAAACTGGCCCGGCCTGCTCCGCAGCAAAGGCTACTTCTGGCTGGCCACGCGCATGGAGCACGCGGGCCTTTGGCAACAGGCCGGCGGCACCGGCCAGCACCAATGCGCGGGCTTCTGGTGGGCGGCGGTGGACCCGGAGTATTGGCCTCAAGACCCAGGTTCGCTCGCCGAGATTGAACGGCTCAGTGCGAAGCCGTGGGGCGACCGCCGGCAGGAACTCGTCTTCATCGGTCAGAAACTTGACGAGAAGAAAATGCGCACCGCGCTCGACGCCAGCCTGCTCACCGCGCGCGAGATGAAGGCCGACGCAGCGGCCTGGAGCCGCCTGCCCGATCCATTCCCCGAATGGAAGCAGCTCGAACCCGTGAACGAGAACGAGACGAACCATGCTCACTGAGGCCGCTCCATTTCCTCCGCCGCGTTTCGCGCGGCTCGACGTCGCCGGCTCCGTGCTGTCGTCGCTCTGCGCGATCCACTGCCTGGCCATGCCGTTCGTCGCCGGACTGCTGCCGGTGCTGGGACTGGGCTTCGTGGGCGGACGCGGGTTCGAGCGCGGCGCGTGCGTGGCCATGCTGTCGCTGGCCGCGCTTTGTCTGCTGCAAGGCTGCCGTCAGCACGGACGCTGGTGGCTGCTGGGCCTGATGGTGGTGGGCGCGACGCTCACGCTGGGCACGCAATTTCTTTTCGCTCCCACATCGTGCGCGAAGACCTGCTGCACCGAGCGCGTGAACTGGAGCGAGGCGCTCGTGATGTTCACCGGCGGCGGGCTGATCGCCGCGTCGCATCTGCTCAACCTCCGCTTCCGCCGCGCCTGCGCGTGCTGCGCGGAACTTTCAACCCCTGTGGCCGGTTCCGGCGGCGTGCGCGCTTGGATTTCGCGCGAGACCTCGCGCCGCCGGACCGGCCTTTCCCTTTCACCGTTTGGTGAAACCGTGCTGCGCGCCGGGGTCGGGCGCGCGGGCGAAACATTCACCGGCCCAAAAGGAAAACCATGAAGAGACTCATCATCATCACCGGACTCGCGCTCCTCGCGACGGTCGCCGCCCACGCGGCGGAAAAAACCGTCACGGGCGAGGGCATGTGCGCCAAGTGCGAGCTGAAGGAAACCAAAACCTGCCAGAACGCCATCAAGGCCGACGGCGTGACCTACTACGTGGCGGAAAACAAGGAGAGCAAGGAGTTCCACAAGAACCTCTGCTCGACCACCGCCAAGGTGAAGGCCACGGGCGAAGTGACGGAGAAGGACGGCAAGAAGGTGCTGACCGTCACGAAGATCGAACTGGCGAAGTAAGCAGCCGGGCACACGCCCCGTCCGCGCCTCCGGTGCGGGGGGGGGCAGCTCGCAGATTTAAAGGACAAAAAATAATTTTGGTGGATGCGGCGCCGCCGCAGCCGGACGCGACCCGGAGAATTGGAATGCCTCGGGCCGCGCACCGGCGGCGCCACCGTGCGCCGCACCCGCCATCAGCAGACAACAAAACAAAATACAAAACAAAACATGAAACGAACCGTTCTCCACCATCGGCTCAAGACCGTCGCCCTCACGGCGGCACTCGCCGCACTCACCGTCACGTCCGCCCGCGCGGAAATTTCCGGCTTCTATGTCGGGCTGGATTCGCGCGCCACGCTCACCGGCGTTTATGCCGGGCAGCCGAATCCGAACTTCAACCGGCTGACGTTCTTCTACCCGCACGTCTTCCCGTCCACGCCGCAGAACAACCATTACCACGGCATCGGCAGCTACAGCCTCGTCGGTCCCGCTGGTGCGCCGACCGTTGTGCCCACGAACAGCGGTTGGGCCATTCCTGAGATTTACACGGGGCAGTTGCCGCTCACGCTCGTGCCGGCGACGAACGGGCTTTACGCCGGCAAGCTCATCAGCGCGCCGACGCTGGAGCATTACAGCACCATCCGGCTGCGCTCGGTCCACACGCTCACGACGAACATCACGGCGGGGGCGGTCACGAACTACTACGGCTACGGCTCGGGCGAATGGTTCATGTTCAACAGCAGCGGCGGGCTGCGCACGCAAAGCCTGGCGGGCGCGGCCGTGGAACTGGAACTCATCTCGCTCACGCCCGGCCTGCATCTGGGCAACGCGACGACAACGGATGTCGCCACGAATCCCGGCGACCGCGTGGTGCTGGGCGGCGGGAACAACTTCGACTTCAAGCCGGTGCTCTGGACGGAGACGAACGCCGCGCCCGGCACGTATGACCTAAAGTTCAAGCTCGTGGACTCGGCGGCGTCCGGCCCGCTGGAGTCTGGCATCGTGACCATTCGCTTCCGTGTGACCAGCGGTCCCGCGCTGACCATCGG
>JANNGC010000639.1:0-4620 GCA_031380445.1 Pedosphaera sp. | reverse complement strand
GCGACGTCGCGGGCTTCGTCGAGATTGTGGGCCACGCCGGAGATCGGAACGTCGAGGCCGATTTGGAGCATCAATTCCTTGAAGGCAAAACGGTCCTCGCCCTTGTGAATCGCTTCGGGTTTCGCGCCGATCATTTCCACGTCGTGTCGTGCGAGTGCGCCGCTTTTGTTCAGCGCCATCGAAGTGTTGAGCGCGGTCTGCCCGCCGAGCGTTGGCAGCAACACGAGTTTCCCCTTCGCGCCCATCTTCTTCATTTCCTCCTTCTCGCGGATGATGATTTTCTCCACGCACTCGGGCGTGATGGGTTCGATGTAGGTGCGATCGGCAAACTCCGGATCGGTCATGATCGTGGCCGGATTCGAGTTCACGAGGATGACGCGGTAGCCCTCCTCGCGCAGGGCCTTGCAGGCCTGGGTGCCGGAGTAATCGAATTCGCAGGCCTGCCCGATGATGATCGGGCCGGCGCCAATGATGAGGACCGAATGGATGTCAGTGCGCTTGGGCATAGTTCAAACGGGCGAGATGAAACACCATGCCGGGGTGAATGCGAATTCTTTTTCCGGCGAATTGGCGGACGCGAAGGTGGCAGTTGTCGCGCTGCGACAAAACGTAGTGGGGCAGGCGTCCCGCCTGCCTCCGTCCGATGGCCGGTCCCGGCTGTCGAAAGAACCACCAGCCGGGACGGCCAGTGGACTTGTGGCAGCCGGGGCGGCTGCCCCACTACAAGTCAACTTGCACGCTTCCGCCCCAGCTCTTCCTTCAGTTGCTTCAACGGCAGCGTGTTGATCACGTCGTCTTTCGTCAGCCAGCCTTTGCGTGCGATGCCCGCGCCGAGCCGCAGAAAGCCCGCGTGCTCGAAGCGGTGCGCGTCGCAGTTCACCACGCACTTCACGCCCTTGGCTTTCGCGTGCTTCCAGTGCCGCCAGTCCATGTCGAAGCGATATGGACTGGCATTCAGTTCAATCCACGTGCCCGTCGCCGCGCACGCGTCGATGACGGCGGAGTGATTCAACGCATACCCATCGCGCTCCAGCAGCAAACGCCCCGTGAGATGGCCGAGCATGTGGACGTATTTGTTTTCCGCCGCGCGCACGAGCCGCTTCGTGGTCTCGGCTTCGCTCTGGGTGAAGCCCTGGTGAATGCTCGCGACCACCACGTCGAGTTCGGCCAGCAAGTCGTCGGGGAAGTCCAAACCGTCGTTGAGAATGTCCACCTCGGTGCCAGTGAAGAGGCGGAAGTCCGAGCCTTCATCCGCGAGCCGCTGGTTCAAGGCTTTGACTTCGACGATCTGTTTGCGCACGCGCGCCACGTCGAGACCGTTCGCCTGATACGATGACTTCGAGTGATCGGTGATGGCCCAGTAGGCCAGCCCGAGTTCCTGCATGTGCGCGGCGATTTCCTCCAGCGTGTTGCGGCCGTCGCTCCAGTTGGAGTGATTGTGCAGCGAGCCGCGCAGGTCGGTCCATTCGAGCAGGCGCGGCAGGCGATGCTGCTCAGCGGCTTGGAACTCGCCATTATCTTCGCGCAGTTCCGGTTCCACGTAATCGAGGCCCAGCTCAGAATAAATCTCCTCCTCGGTCTGGCACTTCACGAGCAACGCCGGGTCGCGCGTCTCCTCCTTCGATTTGAAAAGTCCGTACTCATTGAGTCGCAGTCCGCGCGCGATGGCCCGCTGGCGCATGACAATGTTGTGCTCCTTGCTCCCAGTGAAGTAGGCGAGCGCAAACGGAAACTCCGTGTCGCTCACCACGCGCAAGTCGGCCTGAATGCCGCCTTCCAAAACCACGCTCGCCTTGGTGTCGCCCTTCGCGCTGACGGCGATGATGCCCGGTTGCGAAACAAAAAACTCAATGACGTTTGCCGCCTTCTTCGACGACGCCAGAAAGTCGATGTCGCCGATGACTTCCTTTTGCCGGCGCGAACTGCCCGCCGTGGCGCAACGAATCACATCAGGATGCGCGCGCAAGTTTTCGAGGATTGGCTCCGCCGCCGCGAGCGCGTTCACCAGCCGATGCTTTGAGGCGTAAGTGCGTTTGCGCTCGATGCCCGCGAGGATGTTCGCCGCCGTCTTCTCGCCGAAGCCTGCCAGTTCCGCGACCGTGCCCGCCTTGCACGCCGCTTCCAGTTTCTCGATGGAATCAATGCCGAGCTTGTCGTGCATGGCCTTGATCTTCTTCGGACCGAGACCGGGAATCTCCAGCATGTCGCGCAAGCCGGGCGCGATGGACGCCTTGAGTTCCTCGTAATACCTCAGCTTCCCCGTCGTGACCAACTCGGTGATTTTCTGCTGGAGCGCCTCGCCGATGCCCTTGATTTCCCCGAGCCGTTCTTCCGCGACAATCTTCGCCAGCGGCTCCTCCAACTGCTGGATGGTGCGCGCGCCATTCTGATAGGCGCGCGTCTTGAACGGGTTCTCGCCCTTGAGTTCGAGCAACAGCCCGATGTCCACCAAGATGTCCGCGACCTGATCCTTGTCCATGCGCGAGGCTAGGATTGAACGAGGAATTCAGGGAAGCAGGAAAACCAGCGACGCACTTTGAAAAAACATCGCACGCAGAATCCCGCATTCGAGAACGGAACGGGATCGGCCAGCTTCAGACGTAGAGCGCGCCCTGCAAGTCCAGCAGCAGCGTGCTCATGATCGGATGCCGTTTGTTCGGGTCGCGGTCGAGGGCTTTCAGAATCGTGCGCTCCAGCGCGAGCGGGATTTGTGGGTTCACGTCACGCGGCGGTTTCAGGAAGTGCATGTCCATCTGCTGGCGCAGCACTTCCTCGGGCGTCTCGCCGGGGAACGGCTTCACGCCCGTGACCAGCTCATACGCCGTCACGCCGAACGCAAAAATGTCCACGCGATGATCAATGGGCTGCCGCCGCAACTGCTCCGGGGCCATGTAGCTCGGCGTGCCGGGCATCTTATCGAGCTTGAGGTTGCCCTTGGGAATCGGCTGCGCGAGATCAAAGTCAATCAGGCGCACGTTCACGTTGCGGCTGATCATCACGTTCTCCGGCTTGAAATCGAGGTGCATGAACCCGCAGTCGTGGACGTGCTCCAGCGCGCGCGCCATGTCGATCAGGATGTTCCCGACGTGATCGCCGAGCGACTCGTCGGCGAGATTTTGCAACACCTTCAGGTTCTCACCTTCGATGTAATCCATGAGCGCGTAGAACGTGCCGTCAATTTTCCCGTGCTCGTGGTAGGTGATGATCAGTTCGTGCTGATGAATCTTGGAAAGAATTTCGCAGCCCTGCTGAAAGCGTTTCTTCGAGGTGAAATCGAACAGCCCGGTCTTGTGCATCCGGCGCAGGGCGAAGGGCCGCTGCTGCTGGTCGGTGGCCAGCCATAGTTCGGCCATGCCGCCCTGGTTGATGAGCTCCTGCAAATAGAAACGGCCAAACGGTCCCGGCAACGGGGCGGCAGGAAGTTCAACTGGATCGGTTGGCAACATTTTGGGCGCGCGCGGTTATGTAGCACGGGCGGGGCAAATTCCAAATTCCAAATTTCACTTGGCGTTTGGAATTTGTTTGGGATTTGGGATTTGGATTTTGGCGCTTCACTTCACTACGTTCGCCCATGCACCCGGCACTCCCCGCCTCGCTCCGCGCCTGGGCCGACACGGCGCTGAGTTTCCTTTACCCCGACGAATGCCAGTTGTGCCACGCCGAGCGCGCGACGCGGCGTGAAGGCTACGTCGGCGAAAACTGCCGCGCCGACGTGCGCTGGATCGAAGCTCCGTTTTGCGAACGCTGCGGGCTGCCGTTCGAGGGTGAAATCACCGGCGCGTTTGAATGCACCAACTGCCGCGAGATGGAATTGCACTTCGCCAGCGCGCGCTCGGCCGTCGTCGCGCGCGGGCCGGTGCTGGAAGCCATTCACCACTACAAATACGACGGGCAGATGTGGTTCGAGGATTTTCTGATGGACCTGCTCGTGCCGCGCGCGCGCCCGTGGTTTCTCCAGCACACCACGGACGCGCTGCTGCCCGTGCCGCTTTTTTCCGTGCGGCAACGCGAACGCGGATTCAACCAGGCCGAACGGCTCGCGCGGCGGTTGAGCGAGGCCGTGGCCGTTCCCGTCCGCACGGACCTGCTCCAGCGCGTGCTGCCCACGCCCAGCCAGACGCGCCTCTCCCGCGCCGAGCGCGCGGACAACATGCGCCACGCCTTCGCGTTGCGAAAACCGGAGAAGCTGAAGGGCGGCAGCTACGTGCTCATTGACGACGTGTTCACCACCGGCGCGACCACGAGCGCGTGCGCCAAGCTCTTGCTGAAAGCGGGAGCCACCCGCGTGGCCGTGTGGACGGTGGCGCGCGCGGAGTTTCGGTGAGGAATTAGAACTTCAAGTCGCCGCAGACGCTCCCGGAGCGCGGGCTTTCCAGCCCGCAGCAATGTTCACAAGTCGAGGGCGCAAGAACTTGCGAATACCGTCGTCCCTCTCACGATGCTGCGGGCTGGAAAGCCCGCGCTCCGGGAGCGTCAGCGGCGACTTGAAGTTCTAATTCCTCACCGAAACTCCGCCCGCGCCACCGTCCACACAGCCACGCGGGTGGCTCCCGCTTTCAGCAAGAGCTTCGCGCACGCGCTCGTGGTCGCGCCGGTGGTGAACACGTCGTCAATGAGCAC
>JANNGC010000616.1:0-1903 GCA_031380445.1 Pedosphaera sp. | reverse complement strand
CAACAGCGCCATCCCGATCAGCTTCCTGGTCAACGTGATTGCCATGAACAGCGCCTGGCGCTTCTACGACCCGTTCCCGCCGTTCGACCCGCCGAACCTCGGCACCACTTGGAAAGAATTTAGCTACACTGAAACGAACTTTTGGGGCGATGGCAGCGGGGCCTTCTACGACGGGCCGGATTCCGGTGACGTGCCGGTCGCCGTCAACACCGCTCTCTCGCAAAGCGACGAGCTTATCTCCTATTTCCGCACGCCCTTCAATGTGCAGGCCAGTCCTGGCCGTCTCCAGATGCTGCTCACGTATGTGGTGGATGACGGTGCGGTCTTCTGGCTGAACGGCGCGGAAATTCTCCGCCCCAACATGCCGACCAATGTCATTGATTATCGGACCCCAGCCTCTACCGCAGTCGGCAACATCTCTCGCGTTGGCCCCGTGCCGATCAGCACGTCTGCGTTCCGTTCCGGGACCAACATCTTCGCCGTCGAACTGCACCAGTCCCAACTTGTTGATACGGACAAGGCGTTTGCCGCGCAGTTGGACGCCCGCGTGGAATCCTTCGCGGTCGGCCCGGTCATCATCACCGGTGGGCCGCGGGATGTAACCGTGTTCGAGGGCCAGCCCGCGACCTTTGAGGTTGTCCAAGTGGGCGGACTGCGCTTCCAATGGCAGTCCAACACCGTGCCGATTGCGGGCGCGACCAACTTCTCCTACACCATCCCGCGCGTTTCCACCAACATGCACGGCTCGCTGTTCCGCGTGGCCGTGAGCAATGCGACCAGTTTCGCCATCAGCACCAACGCCACGCTGCGGGTCATCAGTGATACCAACCCGCCGGTGCTCGTCTCCGCCGCCGTCCAGAACTCGACCACCGTGCTCGTCACCTTCAACGAGCCTATGCAACTCGCCACGGCCCAGGCGACGGCCAACTACCAGGTGACCAACACCGCCGGCGGCACCGCCACCGTCAGTAGCGCCGTGTTGCAGAACAACACCAACGTCCTGCTCACCTTCTCCGCCCCCCTCTCCGGCACCTACGTCATCGTGGTCAACAACCTCAAGGACGCTTCCACGACGGGGAACACCATCGCCCCCAACAGCGCCGTGACCTTGGGCTTTGGTTTCACGCTGCCTTTCACCAGCGGGTGGAAGTATCTGCTCGTGAACACCAACGAAGAGATTCAAAGCTCCTTCATGGCCCCGACCTACGACGATTCCTCCTGGCGCGGGCCCAGCAACGCGCTGCTTTACGTGGAAGACCTGGCTCTGCCCCTGCCGAAGACCACGCCGCTCTCGCTCTTTGCCGATGTGAGCAACACCGAGCGCATCAACACCTTCTACTTCCGCCAGGTCTTCGTCTCCCCGATTGGCGTGTCGAACCTCACCGTTCGCATCCGTTACATTGTTGATGACGGCATGGTGTTGCACCTGAACGGTGCCGAAATCCATCGCTTCAACATGCCGGCCGGTGCCATCACGGCCGCGTCGCAAGCCACAGCGGGGGCCGCTGAAGGTGTCATCACGGGTCCGATTGACGTTGTTATCAATCTGCTGCCCGGTACCAATATCCTCGCCGCCGAGGTGCATCAAAACGGCGCGGTCAGTACCGACGTGGTTTTCGGCCTCGAAATGGTGGGCAACGCCGTCACCACTGTGATCCAGCCTCCGACGGTCGTGCAAATCACCGAGCACCCCCGGTCCCGGACCAACAGTGTGGCGTCGAGCGCATTTTTCCGGGTCACGGCGGCTGGCACCGGTCCGCTCTACTACCAATGGCTCAAGGGCGGAGTGGTCATCGCGGGTGCGACCAACCCCATCCTCGCTTTGTCCAGCATCCAGTTGTCGGATGCCACGAACTATTCCGCCCGGGTCACGAACTCCTTCAGCAGCGCGCTCAGTTCCAAT
>JANNGC010000550.1:0-1762 GCA_031380445.1 Pedosphaera sp. | reverse complement strand
TTCCGCATCACGCGCTCCAGAGCTACATCGGGCGGCTGCTGCGCGCGGGCAAGAAGGTGGCGCTCTGCGAGCAGACGGAGGAAGCGCGACCCGGCCAGCTCGTGGAGCGCGCGGTGACGCAGATTCTTTCCCCCGGCACGCTACGGACTGGCGCTCGTTGATCTCACCACGGGCGCTTTCAAGACGACCGAGTGCATCGGCGAGGCGGCCTTGCTCGCGGAACTGGATCGTCTGCGCCCGGCGGAAATCGTGCTGCCGGCGGAGGCGAATGATTTGTCGGCGCTGGTCGCGCCGGTGTGCCGCGCGTTGCAACCGTATGACGACTGGGTGTTCGCGCCGGAGACGGCGGTGTTCACGGTGCGCGAGCATTTCAAGGTGGCGTCGCTGGATGGCTTCGGGCTGAGGAACCGTCATGCGGCCATCGGCGCGGCGGGCGCGGTGCTGCATTACCTGACACAACATTTGCGGCGCGACCTGGCGCATCTCACGTCGTGTTCGTTTTACGAGACGAGCGCGTTTCTCAAACTGGACACCACGACGTTGCGGCATCTGGAGATTCTCGAACCCGTCCACAAGGACGCGCCGCGCAACGCCACGCTCTACGGCGCGCTGCACAAAACCGTGACGCCGATGGGCGCGCGCTGTCTGCGCGACTGGCTGTCGCAGCCGTTGTCGCATGTGGAGGACATCACGCGGCGGCAGGAGGCGGTGCAAAGTTTTCTGGCGAACACGGCGTCGCTCGAAGCGTTGCGTGCGCAGCTCGCGGAGGTGCGCGATCTGGAGCGGACGATTGGGCGGCTGAGTCTCGGCTCGGGGAACGCGCGGGATTTGCAGGCGCTGCGGCTGGGCTTGGAGCAGGTGCCGAAACTCAAGCTGGTAGCAGTCGAGGTGACGAGACTCCAACTGAAGGAAGAAGATCCGAGCCTCCTGACGTCGTCGCCTACGGAGGAAGCGTGCCGCCAGCGTCCCGCTGGCGAGCCGGAACGCCAGCAGGATGCTGGCGGCACGTTGCTCGAAGAACTGTTCGGCACGATTCACGAGTTGCCCCACGTCATTGAGTTGATCAGTCGCGCCATCGTGGACGAGCCGCCGCTGGCGTTGAAAGAGGGTGGGATGATTCGCGCCGGTTTTGACGCAGCGCTGGATGAACTGCACAACGCGCAGCGCGATGGGAAGGATTGGATCGCGAAACTTCAGCAGGACGAGATCACGAACACCGGCATCACGTCGCTCAAGGTGCGGTTTAATTCCGTGTTCGGCTATTACATCGAGGTCACGAAATCGAACCTCGACAAGGTGCCGGCGCATTACACGCGCAAGCAGACCATCGCGAACGGCGAACGGTTCATCACGCCGGAGCTGAAGGCGATGGAGGGAAAAATCCTCGGCGCCGAAGAACGCAGCGTGAAGTTGGAATACGAGCTGTTCCAACGCGTGCGCGAGGAAGTGCTGGCGAACTTGAAGGCGATGCAGCAGACCGCGAGCGCGCTGGCGCAACTGGACGTGCTGGCGAGTTTCGCGGAAACGGCGCGGCTCTATGACTACACGCGTCCGCAAGTCGGCGACGAGGGTGTGTTGATCATTCGCGATGGCCGGCATCCGGTGCTGGAGCAGAGCGTGGTGGATGAACGCTTCGTGCCGAATGATGCATTTCTGGGTTGTGGCGCCCCGGAGCGCCGCCTTCAGGCCGCTTCAATGCCCGCGGGCGAAGCCACGGTGAAGCGGCCGGAAGACCGCGCTCCAACGCTGCCGCAAATCGCCC
>JANNGC010000492.1:0-3123 GCA_031380445.1 Pedosphaera sp. | reverse complement strand
GGGCGCAAGAACTTGCGAATACCGTCGTCCCTCTCACGATGCTGCGGGCTGGAAAGCCCGCGCTCCGGGAAATCCTGATTGCACCCGGCAGAAATTCGGTGTCTAGTCCGCTCCGGTCCGGAACGTAGCTCAGCCTGGCTAGAGCGCGTGGTTTGGGTCCACGAAGTCGCAGGTTCGAATCCTGTCGTTCCGACCATTTCTTAACCGCCTTCTCCCCGCGTCAACCATCCGTCGTCGGAACCGGCTCATTGCCCCCAGGTCTCAAACACGAGGTCGTCCGCGATGACGGCACCGTTGCGATAAAAAATGCCGCTGGTGTAGGCCGTGCCCACGCCGGTGCTTTCGAGATAAATGCGACCGAGGTTCGGCGCTTCACATTCCACATTCAGGTAGTAAGTCGTCCCCGCCGTGAACGGTCCCACCGGCGTCGCGAAGAGGAGCTTGAAATCTTGGAAGGAAACCCCGGCGGTGCTGTTGGTGATGCTCGCCGGGCTGATCGAAATGCTGCTTCCCGCCAGCGCGCCCGAGTTCGTGCCGGTGCCGATGGACAAGTTGAAGTTGGTGTTCGGTATCGTGGCGCTCCGCGAGAGATGGAGATGAATCATGCTGATCGTGTAGCTCGGGCCGCCCGCCGTCCCGTGCCGGAAGGATTGCGCGCCCTTTCGTGCGGCCGTGAGGTACTGCCTGCTTCCCGTCGAAACATTCTGCTGCACGATGCTGCTCGCCTGCGTGCTCACCGTCGCTCCGTAGAACCGCAGGCTGTCGCTGCTGCCCACCTGATCGGTGTGCGTCACCGCACCGCTCCAAGCCACGTTGGTCGCAATCGGCGTCCAAGTGGTCGTGTTCGTCGAGCGAAGGATCGTGTACACGGCCTGCGCTGGTCCGGCCAGTTGGAGCCGGAAACCATTCGTGGTCATCTGCTGTGAGATGAAGCGCAGCGGCGTGCAGGACGTGGTGTTGATGGACACCGTCGCCGTTCCGCCGAACGACGCGCCGTCGGAGACGCGGTAGGTGAACGAATCGCCGCCGTAGTAATTGCTGGCCGGCGTGTAGGTGAACGAACCGTTCGTGTTCAGCGAGAGCACACCATGTGCGACGCCCGTCACGAGTACCGCGCTGAGCGCCGCATTGTCCACGTCCGTGTCGTTCTGCAACACGCCGGGAGCCTCCATCGTCAGCGGCGTGTTGTCCGCCGTGACGTAAGATTCCGGGCGGGCCACGGGCGCGTCATTCACGGCGGTCACGGTCACGGTCACGAGGCCCGTCGCGGTGCCGGCGGCGTTCGTGATGGTGTAACCCAAGACGACGGTGCCGAAGAAATTCGTCGCCGGAGCAAAGAGAATGTTGGTGCCGCTGGCGCTGATGACCGCGCTGCCGGGGGCGTTCGCGGTCAGGCTCGCGATCCGCAGCGTGCCGCCGTCCACGTTCACGTCGTTCATCAGCACGCGGATGGTCACGCTCGCGTCTTCGAGCACGTTGGTGGTGTCGGGGTTGGCGATGAGCAGGTCGGCCACGGGCGTGACGGTCACGGTCACGGTGCCGGTGGCGGACAGCGAGCCGTCGGACACGGTGTAGGTGAAGACCTGCGTGCCGTTGAAGTTTGTGCCCGGGGCAAAGGTGATGAGGCCATCGGGGCCGACCACGGCATTGGTGGACGAGAGGCTGGTGATGATGAGCGCGTCTCCATCCAAATCGCTGTCGTTGGCCAGCACCTTGAGGGTCACGCTCGTGTCCTCGGGCGTGGTGGCGCTGTCGTTCACGGCCACGGGCGCGTCGTTCACGGGGGTGACGTCGATGGTGACGGTGGCGGGTTCGGAGACGGTGAGATATTTGATCTCGAAGCGCATGTCTCCGCCGATGTTCGATCCGTTCTGGTAATACGTCCCGCCTGCATAGGTGTTGCTGCTGGCGTATTCGACATAGACCTTCTTGCCGCCGGTCGAGCTGTTTTCAAAATTCAGATAGTAGGTGATCCCCGCTGTGAACGGTCCCACCGGCGTGCTGTAAAAGATGTCGTAATTCTGAAAGGAGACGCCGTCAGTCTTGTTGCTGATGCTCGCCATGGTGATGACGCGGCCGCTGCCGGCGAGCGGCCCGGAGTTCATCCCCGTGCCGAGGCAAAAATTCAGGTTGTTGTTCTCCCCGCTTTTTGCGGAGAGCCGGAGCACCAGCTTGTTGATGGTGTAATCCGGGTCTCCGGCCGTGCCGTGCCGGAAGGACTGCGCGCCGGTGCCCTGGTTGATTTCCATCTTGCCGCCGCCCGAGGTGTTTTGCTCCAGCGTCGTGATCATCCCGTCGGTGGCGCGATAGGTGAATTCATCCGTGCCATTGAAGTTCGTGCCGGGCTGGTAAGTGAACGCGCCGTTGGTGCTGAAGTTCAAGGTGCCGGCTCGGGGACCGCTGACGAGCAGCGCGCCCAAGGTGCCAGGGTAAAGATCCGTGTCATTGGTCAGCACGCCGCCGGAGACCGGGATGGTCAGGAGCGTGTCTTCGGCCGTGGTGAAGGCGTCGCCCTTGGCGGCGGGGATGTCGTTCATCAGCAGCACGGTGAGCTGCGCGCGGCGGCTGTTCACCGCTCCGACCAGGTTGCGAACCTCCACGAAGTAGGCGCCCGCATCGTTCGTATCCAGGCCGGTCAGGGTCAGGAGGCTGGCCGTCGCGCCGCCGATGGGCGCGGTGCCGAAATACCATTGATAGGACAGGGCCGTGAGACTGGAAGCCGTGACGCTGAACTGCACGGTGTCTCCGTTCAGGGCAACTTGATCCAAAGGCTGGACAGTGATGCTCGGGGGCAGCCCGAGCTGCGCCTGCGCCCGCCCGAGCAGCAGCCCGAACAAAACCAAGGCCCCGACGGCCCGGCGCAGTCTGCGGCTGAAGAAATGTTGGTTCACGGAATTCACCACGGGGAAAGATGAGCGAATAGCGTGCCTCGGTCCGAAAGCGGGCCGGGCATTTGTGAACGGGACACTGCGCACGCAACCATCGGGACAGTCGGACTTTGGTGGGGAAAATAAGGCGCGAAGAACGGCCGGATAATTCTGACTCGCGCTTTTCTGTCCTAATTGCCCCCGTTGCCTTCCGCGAAAGGTTGACCCCACACTCCGCGCCCATCCCCGGAACCGG
>JANNGC010000482.1:0-2115 GCA_031380445.1 Pedosphaera sp. | reverse complement strand
GGAACTCAGGAAAGAACCGGGATCAGAAACCGGTTTCCCTAAGTTCCAAATTCAAAGTGTCCAGGCGCTCGCGCATAGCCGCGCTTGACCTTTGCGGTTCGATGCCTAGCCTGCGCGCCATGCAGATGAAGTTCAGCAAGTTCGCAGCGGTTCTGGTCGCGGGAGTTTCTTCCGTCGTGATGGTCTCGGCGCATCCCGGCCACGCGCCGACCGATCCGGTAGCCCAAGTTTCGCAACCGCTCGCCGGCGCGGATCACTTCGCGGCCTTTCTCTCGCTGACCACGATTCTGCTCCTGACCCTGCGCGGCGTGGTGAAACACCGCGCAGCAAAAAGAGAAATGGCGCGCAAGTAGTCCGCACGCCGTCCTGAGTTTGTTTCAGCCGCGCTCGTGAGGGCGCGGCTGAATTTTTTAGGAGCGCCGAGCATTGCTCGGCCTGATATTAATTTTTGATCGCCTGGCCGGGCATTGCTCGGCGCTCCAGCGGCTCACTTCCCCGCCAGCTTCCAGATCGAGTTCCACACGTCCTGTTTCACCGGCGTGCCATCGGCGGCTTTCACGTTCGCGGAAATTTTCATCTGCATCACCGGCTGAATCGTGGGGATTTCCAGGAACGCGGTTTTCTTGTCCGCCGAAAGTTTCACCGACTTCACTTCCACTTTGTCGTGACCTTTCTTCGCGGGATCAGCCACGGAGAATTCCGGCGAGCCGTAGCCGCTCGTCCATTGGTAATTCCATTGCTCCACGGCCCAGTTGCCCACGTCGATCACGCTCGCTTCGTCGAGCGGCGAGGTGAAGGTCAGTTCCACGCCCAGCTTCGTCGCGCGCAGTTTGGTCGGCATGTTCACCGGCTGACCCGTGTAACGCACGCGATGCACCGCGCCTTTGCGCGCGCCGTCGGACTGCCACACGTTCAAGCCCGCGACGTAGAGCTGGCCATCGCGCTCGTTGAAACGTCCGCGCATGATCCCAGAATCAAACTTCAGCGGGAACTTCACCACGCCGCCCTGATATTCGCCGTCCACTTTGTCCAGCAGCACCTTGAACAATGAGCAATGCCCGTAGCTCAGGTGCAGCATGTCGCCTTGGAACGGCCCCCACTTCTGGCTCGTGACCCACACCTGCCCGCCGCTGGAGTTGTCGATGTTCTTTGGCAGCCAGCACACGGGATTGTCGTACGTCGTCGGCTTCGGCGTTTTGAAAGCGTTGTTCACATGCCCGTAGAAGCCGCCCTGCTTGATGATGCTGAAGCGCGACGCGGGCACCCAGTTCCCCTCGTTGTCGCTCACGGAAATTTCGTCGTTCGGCCCCATGCCCATGCCGTTCGGCGCGCGCAGGCCGTTGGCGACCGTCTCCAGCTTCGAGCCGTCCTTGCTCACCTTGATCACGCAGCCGTTGTGCGGATGTTTGGCGTCGCCAAGATTGCCGCCCTTGGCGAAATAGAAATTGCCCTGCGAATCCGTCTGCAAATCCAGCGCGAACTCGTGGTAGTCGAGAAACGCCGCCACGTCGTTGTTGAAGTTCTCGTAGAAGTCCGCCTCGCCGTCGTTGTTCAAGTCGTGCAGGCGCGTGATTTGATCGCGGCCCAGCACATAGACCTTGTCGTCCACAATCTTCAGCCCGAGCGGTTGAAACAGTCCGGTGGCGAAACGCTGCCACGTCACGCGGTCGAGCTTGTCGTCAATGTTGTCAATCAACCACACGTCGCCGGAGACGGAGCAGACGGCGGCGCGCGTGCCACCCTTGAAAAAGTCGAGACCGCTGCAACGAATCCAGGAATTGAACGGGTTGTTCTCCGGCACCGTGAGCGTGTCCACGACGTAGGGATGGTTTGTGTTCGTGCTGAGTTTGCCGGGGACGGAGAGCGGAACACCCCAGCGAGCCTTGCCAGCTCTCTCCGTGTAGAAAGCCAAGCCGCCCGGCCCCAACGTGACTTGGTTGATGGTCCGCGTCGCCATCTTCTCCGCCTCCTCTTTGCTGCCGCGCCAAATTTGCAACGTCGTCAGCGTCGCGTTCGTTCCCAGCTTCAGGAGCAGGCACTTGTTCGTTCCCAAGACTAGTTCGCCTTTGCCCAGTCGCGTGACCACAATGGCTTCATCGCCCGCAGGCACCACGG
>JANNGC010000432.1:0-1641 GCA_031380445.1 Pedosphaera sp. | reverse complement strand
GGAAACAGCGCGCGCCAGAATCAATCTGCACCTGAAGCCGTGTCTCATCGCCGGGCACGAAGCCTCCGCCGTAGCTGCTGGTGAAAGCCAGAACCTCGCGGGCCTGGCTGCGGGGTGTAAGAAGGCGGAGCGGACTCGTGGCTCTGGAACGAAGGACCGCGCTGCGACCGGCCACGGAGCCGACACGCAATTCCGCCTCGCCATTGCGATGCGGTGCAGGTGCGGTTGGGTTCATGCGCTTCACTGCCGAAGTGAAGCAAGGGCGGTGGCGTTGAGCAAGGCTGCGACTCCGCCCACGCGGACGAAATGGCTGGCCGGCCTCATACGGTCAGATGCTCGCGCACGATGCTGTCGTTGAGACCAGCGATGGGACCGTTGGCCACGATGGCTCCGCGATCCATGATGTAAAACGTGTCGGCCACGCTCAGGCAAAAATCGAGATACTGCTCGACGAGCAGGATGCTAATTTTGCCCTCGCCTTTGATCTTCAAGAGCGTCTCGCCAATTTGGTCGATGATGTTGGGCTGGATGCCTTCGGTCGGCTCGTCGAGGATCAGAATCTTCGGATCAGTCAGCAGGGCGCGCGCGATGGCGAGTTGCTGCTGCTGGCCGCCGCTCAGGACACCGCCTTTGCGCTGCAACATTTCCTTCAACACCGGAAACAACTCCAGCACTCGATCCACCTGGCCATTGGCCTTCGCCCCGTGGACGACGAGGCTGATCTTCAGATTTTCCCACACGGTGAGGTTGGGGAAAATGTCACGTCCCTGCGGCACGTAGCCGACGCCCTGCCGCGCGCGTTCGTCGGGTTTGGAACCGGTCAGATTTTTTCCGCCGAGCGTGACCGTGCCGTCGTCGGTGCGAACGAGACCGACGATGGATTTGAGCGTGGTGGTCTTGCCCACGCCATTGCGGCCCATCAGGCAGACCAGGCTGCGCTCCGGCACGGTAAGATTGACGCCGCGCAGGATGCGGGAGCCGTCGTAGGAAACAGTGAGGTTGGAAAGCGTCAGCATGGGGTCTTCACGCAGCTTTCTTTTTGCGGCCGAGATAAACCTCGATGACGCGCTCATCGTTCTGCACCTCGTCCACGCTACCTTCGCAGAGGACGTGGCCCTGATGCAGCACCGTGACTTTGCGAGCAATCTGCCGGACGAACACCATGTCGTGTTCGATGACGATGATGCTGTGCTTGCCAGCCAAGCTCATGAGCAGCTCGCCAGTCTTGGCCGTCTCCTCGTCGGTCATCCCGGCGGCGGGTTCATCGACGAGCAGGAGCTTGGGATTCTGAGCGAGCAACATGCCGATCTCCAACCACTGCTTCTGACCGTGCGACAGCGCCCCGGCCTTGGTCCGCGCCTTGTCTTCGAGGCCAATGGTTTTGAGCACCTCGCCGATGCGCTCGCGTTGCGCGGGGGAAATGCGGGAAAAAAGCGTGGACCAGACGGTGCGGCTGCCTTCGAGCGAGAGCCAGATGTTTTCAAAGACGGAGTGCTCGATGTACACGGAAGGCGTCTGAAATTTTCGCCCGATGCCGAGGCGGTTGATTTGATATTCGTTCAACCGGGTGAGGTCGATGTCCTTGCCGAACTCCACCTTGCCCGTGTCCGGCCGGGTGCGTCCGGTGATGATGTCGAGCAT
>JANNGC010000412.1:0-9890 GCA_031380445.1 Pedosphaera sp. | reverse complement strand
TCACACCTTCCTTCATGCGTGGCTGGCTGCGGACTGGAAAGTCCGCGCTCCATCACTCCACACCCGCGCGCACGAGGAGGATGTAAATCGTCGCGTCCGCCGCGAGGTGCGCGAGGATGGGCAACACCAGTCCGCCCGACCAAAGTCGCAATCCGCCCGTGACCAGTCCAAACACCACCGCCAGCCCTGCGCCCGCGACGCCAGACGGATAGCCGCGCAGATGTCCCAGTCCGAACAGCAGCGCCGTGACCACGAGCGTGAACCGCCCGCCCCACTGCGATTCCAAGGCATCGAAAAGTATTCCGCGAAAGACCAACTCCTCCAGCGTGGCGTTCACGATGGTGAAAATGATTCCCGCCATGATGACGCCGCCGAGCGACTCGAAGGGCAGCGCCGCGCTGTAGCTGGAAACATCCGGCTCCGTCGCGGCGCGAAACAGCACCAGCGTCAGTGCCGTCGCCCCCGCGACTCCGAGAGTGGCAAAAAAGGCAGCGGCGGAAATTTTCCCGACGCGCAGCCAGACCAGTGAACGCCGCAGTCGCGGAACGCCCACGACGAGGAGAAAATACCCGATGAAGGGAGCGAGCCAGACCCAAGGCCAGCGACGTAACGGAGGAATCAACAGCGCGCCCGCGAACACCAAAACGAACACCACTCCATGCGCCACCCGGTCGTCGTGCGTTGATGAAGCCTGCGTCACAAGTCAAACCGGACCCGATGACACGGGCGCGAGCCGTGCCTGCTCCTACTTGCTGGCCATCACCGTGCCCGCGTCGAGGCACACCGCTTCCTTCGTGCTGCGGACGTAGATGCGGCCATTGGCCACGGTGGGGCTGGACCAGCATTTGCCAGCCACGACTTTCGCGCGGGAAATTTCCTGATACTCGTTCGGGTTCGTGTTCACGGTCACGAGTTCGCCTTTGTCGCTGAGGGCGAGCACGGTGTCGGCGGCGAGGATGACCTGGCCCGCGCCAAAGTTTGGCTGCGACCATTTCACTTTTCCGGTCGCGAGTTCCACGCACTTGAGCGGGCCGGCGCCGTATTCCTTGAAGCTGAACATGCCGTAGAGATGGCCCTGATGATAAACCGGCGTGCTCCAGTGGTTCGCCACGGGCTGGTTGCCTTTGCTGAACCAGAGTTCCGTGGCTTTGAATGCGCCGCCGTCCTTGCTGATCTTCACCGCCGTGGAGCCGACGCCGTAGCCGGCCGCGCAATACACGATGTCGCCGCCCACGACTGGCGACGCGGCGGTGGAGACGTTGTATTTGAACGCGTGTTTCCAAAGCAGCGCGCCATCCGCCGGATTCACGGACACGAGGCCGGATTGCGTGAAGAAGATGATTTGCTTCGCGCCGAGAATTGTCGCGACGACCGGCGTGGCGTGGGTGATTTTTTCATCGTGCGCCTTCCACACGACGGTGCCGTTGGCTTTGTTGAGCGCGAGCAAGGATTCGCCCGGCCCGCCGCCGCCAACGAAAACGAGATTGCCTTCCACGAGCGGCGACGCGGCGTTCTGCCACGAGATGTTGCGGCCCGTGTGTTCCTTGATCAGATCGCGTGACCAAACTGGTTTGCCGCTCGCGGCGTCGAAGCACGAGACGACAAGCTTGGCAGAGAGGGTGAACACTTGGCCGCCAGCCACGGAGGGCGTGGAGCGCGGACCATCGCCGCCTTTGTTGTCGGCGGTGCCGTCGTTGCCGCCGTCGCCGACTTTGATGATGCCGAGGGGCGCAGCCCAAAGCTCCTTGCCGCTGGCCGCGTCGAGCGCGACCACGGTCTCACGCGGGGCGCCCTCGAAGCTGCGCAGCACTTGCGTGAACGCTTTGCCGCCGCTGACCGCGAGCGAACTGAAGCCGTCCGTGGACGGCGTGCGCCACAAAACTTTTGGGCCGGTGGCAGGGAAGGTTTTCTGAATTTTTTCCGAAGTGCTGCGGTTGGCGTTCGGCCCGCCGTATTGCGGCCAGTCGGCGGCGCAAAGCGGGAGGGCGGCGGTGAGCAACATCAGGGAACAAGCACGGCTATTCATGGGGTGGGATTGGAAAGTTTGCGGCGGCGGGACGCAACTGTTTTGTGGAGGGAAGCGAACCGGATTCTTGGCACGCCCGGCGCTTTCTTCGTGCGAGTCCGTCTTGGTTTATGGCTTAGTCCTCCGCGTGAAATCCGCCGCCGCCTTCGCCGTCGTCCTGGTGACCGCGCCTGATTTGCCGGTCGCCCGGCGGCTCGCGCACGGAGCCTTGCGCGCGAAACTGATCGCCTGCGCGAACCTCGTGCCGAAGATCGAGTCGCACTACTGGTGGCAGGGAAAGATCGCGTCTGGCACGGAAGTGCTGCTCGTGTGCAAGACCACGAAGCGCCAGCTGTCCGCCTTCGAGAAATTTATTTTGGAAAATCATCCCTACGACACGCCGGAGTTCATTGTGCTGCCGCTGGCGCAAGGCACGGTGCGTTACCTCGACTGGATTAGCGCATGCGTGAAATGAAGATGCGCGCATGGTTCTTCGGAGGCCCGCCCTCCATCGCCCACTTGCTCACGCTCTGCCTCCTCCTGTGGTCCATCGCGCAGTCCACCGCCGCAGAACCAGGCGCTCGTCTCACACCGCTGGCCGTTCCGCCGAACGGTCACCCTGGCTTCACCTCGCAGCCGGCCACCGTCACGGGAATTCAGTTCACCAACCACCTCGCCGACCGCAGCGTGGCCGAGAATCAGGTTCGCCTCATCGGCTCCGGCGTCGCGCTCGGCGACGTGGATGGCGACGGGCGCTGCGACATTTTCCTCGCGCGCCTCGAAGGCGGCTGCGCGCTCTATCGCAATCTCGGCGGCTGGAAGTTCGAGGAAATCACCGCGCGTGCGGGCGTGGTTTGCACGAATCAATACTCGACGGGTGCGGCGCTGGCCGACCTCGATGGCGACGGTGATTTGGATTTGCTCGTCAACTCCATCGGCGGCGGCACGCGCAGTTTCTTCAATGACGGCAAGGCAAACTTCACCGAGCGAAACTCCGGGCTGCTGAGAAAATTCTGCGCCACCTCGCTCGCGCTCGCCGACATTGATGGCAACGGCACGCTCGATCTCTACGTCGCGAACTACCGCACCACGACCATTCGCAGCACCGGCTTGCAAGTGTTGAACATCAACGGCCAGCGCCGATTGCGCCCCGAGGATCGCGACGGCTACGAGATCACACCCGAGGGACTCATCCTCGAACACGCCGAGCCGGACGCGATTTATCTCAATGATGGCAAAGGAAATTTCACGCCGCTGCCGTGGAGCCGCTTCACGGACGCCGACGGCCAAACGCTCACGCGCGGCGACCGCGACTGGGGACTCTCCGTGATGCTGCGCGACATGAACGGCGACGGCGCGCCGGACATTTACGTGTGCAACGATTTCTGGAGCGACGACGCGATCTGGATCAACGACGGGAAAGGAAACTTCCGCGCGCTGCCCAAGCTCGCGCTCCGCACCACCAGCACCTTCTCGATGGGTGTGGATTTCGCCGACCTCAATCGCGACGGACTCGACGACTTCATCGTGCTCGACATGCGCAGCCGCGAGCACGCGCGCCGTCTCACCCAGCGCGCGATGCTCACCGGCACGCCCGCGCTGACGCGGCTTGACGAGCGTTTGCAGACCGAGCGCAACACGCTCTTCCTGAATCGCGGCGACGGCACCTACGCCGAGATCGCGCAGTTCGCCGGACTGCACGCGAGTGAGTGGTCGTGGTGCCCTGCGTTCTTCGATGTCGATCTGGACGGCTACGAAGATTTGCTCGTGACCACCGGCCACGGCTTCGATTCGCAAGACGCGGACACCGAGGAGCAACTGGCGCGCGCCGCCCGTGCGCCCGGCGAAAAACTTGGCGACCGCATTTTGCGCTTCCCGCGACTGAACGTGCCGAACCAGGCCTTCCGCAATCGCGGCGATCTGACCTTCGAGCCGGCCGGCGAAGCGTGGGGCTTCAACGAGTCCGGCGTTTCGCACGGGATGGCCTTGGGTGATTTGGATAACGACGGTGACTTGGATGTGGTCGTGAACAATCTCAACGGCGCGGTGAGTTTGTCTCGCAACGACTCCAGCGCGCCCCGTGTGGCTGTGAGCTTGAAGGGCCGCGCGCCAAACACGTCCGGCACCGGCGCGAAGATTAAACTCACCGGCGGCCCCGTCGCGCAGTCGCAGGAAATGATCAGTGGTGGACGTTACCTTTCCGGCGATGACGCGCTGCGCGTCTTCGCTGCGTGGTCGCCCACGAACCGTTTCATGCTCGAAGTGGTCTGGCGCAGTGGCGCGCGCAGCGTGGTGACGAACGTCGCGGCCAACTCGCTCGTCGAAGTGGACGAACGCGCCTCCGTTCAAAGTTCAGGGTTCAAAGTTCAAAGTTCAAAGTTCCCCCCGCTGTTTTCCGACGCGAGCGGCTTGTTGGGCCACGTCCACCGCGACGAACCGTTCGATGATTTCACGCGCCAGCCCTGGCTCGCGCGCCGTCTCAGTCACGGCGGGCCGGGCGTGGCGTGGGCGGATGTGGACGGCGATGGACGGGATGATTTGCTCATCGGCAGCGGCGCGGGCGGCGAACTGGCGCTGCGAAAAAATCTCGGCGGACGGTTTGAACGAGTCGCTTCACCGCTGCCCGGCGCGCTCGAAGATCACACGTCGATTCTTGTCGCGAACCGCGAGCTGTTCGTGGGCCTGTCGAATTACGAAGCGGCCACCAGCACGAACACCATCGCGCTCACGACGAGCTTGGCGACCAGCGGGCCGATGAAAGTTCTCCCGCCCTCCGCCTTCGGCACCGGCCCGATGGCGCTCGCGGACATCGATGGCGATGGCGATCTCGATTGGTTGGTCGGCGGGCAGTCGGCTGCGGGGCGTTATCCCGAGCCGGCCACGTCGCGCGTGTTTCGCAATGACGCGGGCCAGTTCACGCTTGCGCAGGAATTCAAAGATGCAGGCCAGGCCAACGGCGCAGTCTTCACTGATCTCGACGGCGACGGTTTCCCCGAACTCGTCCTCGCTTGTGAATGGAGTGGGTTGAAAATTTTCCGCAACCAGCGCGGCCAGTTCACGCCGTGGAATCCGCCCGTGACCAGCCCAACCTTCAACTCGCAACCTTCAACCTTCAACTCGCTCTCCGGCTTCTGGCAGGGCGTCACCGCCGCTGACTTCGACGGCAACGGGCGCATGGACTTCGTCGCGTCGAACTGGGGGCGGAACAGTCCGTATCAATCTGGCGTGCGCGAAGGCGTCCGCATTTTCTACGGCGACTTCAGCGGGGCGGGGCGCGTGGACGGAATCGAGGCGTATGTGGATGGCGGGCGCGTGGTGCCGGCGCGTGATTTGGAAACGCTGGCGCGCGCGCTGCCGTGGCTGCGGCAAACATTTTCCACGCACCGCGCCTTCGCGGCGGCGACGATGGCGGAGGTGCTCGGGGATCGTTCCGCACTGGCGAAGGAACTGCGCGTGAACTGGACGGACTCAACGGTGTTCCTGAATCGAGGCGATCATTTCGAGGCGCGCGCACTGCCGGTCGAGGCGCAGTTCGCGCCGGCGTTCGGAATCGTGGCCGCAGACTTTGACGGCGACGGTCACGCCGACTTGTTTCTCGCGCAGAATTTTTTCGAGACCGACGGCGAGACTTCGCGCTACGACGCGGGGCGCGGGCTGTTGTTGCGCGGCGACGGGCGCGGTGGTTTCACGCCGCTGACGGGCGATGAGAGCGGGTTGAAAATTTACGGTGCGCAACGCGGGGCGGCGGCGGCGGATTACGATGGCGACGGGCGGTTGGATCTCGCCGTGGGCCAGAACCGCGCGGAGACGAAACTCTTTCACAACGAGACCGCGCGGCCCGGCTTGCGCGTGCGGTTGCGGGGCGGCGCGGGAAATTCTTCTACCATCGGCGCCGTGTTGCGCCGAGGCGACGGCGCGGCGCAGGAAATTCACGCCGGCTCCGGCTACTGGTCACAGGACAGCGCGACGGTGGTGCTGGTCGGAGTGACGAATCAGCTTTCCATCCGCTGGCCGGGCGGAAGAACAACGCAGCATGAAATCCCGGCGGGCGCGAGAGACATCACTGTGAGGTTCGACGGAAAGTGAATTGGAGCGCAGCGCTCCAAGCCGCCCACCCCCGCGCAACGCCGCAGAATGCGAGGATGGGACGGCCGGGGGCAGTCACGCCACCTGGCGATGCAGGTGATGGACCAGGATTTTGTCCACCGCCGCATCGAGGTCACGCACGACCAAATCATGATGTCCATGCCCGAGCCACGGCGACTGGATGAGCATCGAGGTGCTGCCAATCGCATGCGCCGCCTCGCCGTCCTGCCAGCGGTGGCTGATGACGAAGGACTGGCCGAGGGCGAGATGCCATTTGAACCGGGCCTCGAAGAACAGACCGGGGCGCGGCTTGCGGCACGGGCAGTCATCGTCCTCCTCGTGCGGGCAGACGAGGATGTCGTCGAGCGGAAAGGCGGCGCGGAGAATGGCGTGCATCCGATCCAAGTCGCGGCGCGAAAGGTTGCCGCGTGAAATCTCCGGCTGGTTCGTGGTGGCGATGAGGACGAAGTCGGCGGACTTGAGGCGGTCGAGCGCGGACTTCGCGGTGTCATTAAGCCGGAAATCTTCCAGCAGAACGGGTGATGGGGGCTGCCCTCCTGGAGTGGTTGCGAGTTGGAGGAGTGTGTCTCGCTCGATAAAGACGGCGCGTTTCATACTTGTGAGAAAGCATCAGCCTTGCCCTTCTGAGAAACGCGAACCCGGACGTAGGCGGATGAATTGGCGCGCTCCGCAGGCGCTCGCCGCTACGGCTTCAGCTCCTGCGCCGACGTGATGCGCGCCTCCATCGCCTTCACGATGGGCAGGGCGCGCGCGAGTCCGTTGCGCTCGGTCTGGCCGAGGAAGGTGCTCATCTCCACGCGCACCGCGCCCACGGTGTCGCCGTTGCGGTCGTGCAGCGGCGTGGTCACCACGGCCAGTTCCTTCCCTTTGCCGAAGTAGGCGCCGCCCTGCTCGATGCATTTCTTTTCCACGTCGCCGCCGGCCTCGCCGAGTTTCTTCTCGTCGCTGCTGGCGATGATGCGCGGCAGCGGGTCCGTGCCGTTCACGCCGTAAATTTTCAGCCCGAGCAAACGCGGGTGCTGCAACATCGTCTCCCGGATCAAGACCTGCGCGAAGGACTCGCGCGGCGTGTACTCGATGCGCGCGTCCGTGAAGGCCGCCGTGCTGTCCGCCTTCGTCCAGAAGGCGATCTTCCCCGCCGGGAACACGCCCTTGCTGGTGCCGTCGGGAAACGGGATCAAGTTCGGCTCCGTCCACGGGATGACTTCCTGCGCGTTGAGGAGCGCGCGCAGCTTGCTGCCGCTGCATTCGATCCTCAGCTCGTTCCACTCCCCGCGTTTGACCGCCGCCGGCAGCGTCACCCCGCCGATCAGTTCGCCCTCCACATAGCGGAAGAACGCCACGTTCTGACCCTTCGCGCTCGCCCTTACATAATAATAGTTCTTCTCATCCTGCATATGAAAGGCCACCCCCGCCATCTGCTCCAGCTCGCCGCCCATAATCTTGAACCGCGTGGTGAACTTGAAATCCCCGAACGTGTCCCCCTCATATATGAAGAGCGGCGCCCGCCCCTCCGCGCGCTCCGCCGAGACCTGCGCCAGCACCGCGCGCCGCGCCGCCACCGGCGCCTTGGGCGAGAACGCCTCCAGCACCGCCGGCACCTCCTCCATCACCACCCGCCACTCGCCCGCCGCGCCGCGCCCCGTGACCGCGCTGCGGAAATTCGTGGGCGTCGTCTGGTCGGCGAACTGGCCGAAATCAAACCGCCGCTCCGCCGCGCCCGCCGCGACCACACCGAGGATCAGAATGCACAACAATCGGAACATGCCCGCGACCGTAACAAGCCCCGCCGGGCGGACAAGAATTTGTCCCCCGGACTTATCCCCTCGGGTGGCCGGGACGGGCAGCGGAATGGGAGTCAGGGGAATGGAGACGGGGAACTTTGAACTTTGAACCTCGAACTTTGAACTCTGAACGCCGAGCCGCCGGCCCGTTCGAGGCTCCCCGTTCAAAGTTCAAAGTTCAAAGTTCAACTGTTCAACTGTTCAGAGTTCCCCCATTCCCGTCCCCGGAGCCTCCAGAGGCATGAAGGTCAGGGGAATGAAGACGGGGAACTTTGAACTTTGAACTCTGAACAGTTGAACTTTGAACACGGAAACCCTCGCCCGCCCGACGCCTCCCCGTTCAAAGTTCAAAGTTCAACTGTTCAACTGTTCAGAGTTCCCCATTCCCGTCCCCGGAGCCTCCAGAGGCATGAAAGTCAGGGGAATGGAGACGGGGAACTTTGAACTTTGAACTCTGAACAGTTGAACTTTGAACGCGGAAACCCGACTGAACCCAGGACGCCTTCGACCCAGACCGGGCGAGGCTCGACTCAGACCGGGAACTTCCTGACCGGGACCGGGAAGGGCTCGACTGACACCGGGAAGCACTCGACCATAACCGGGAACGACTCGACCGGCACCGGGAAACATTTCCCACCCCAAGTCGAGTCGTTCCCGGTGCCAGTCCAACGTTTCCCGGTGTCAGTCGAGTGCTTCCCGGTCCAGGTTGAGCCACCCATCATCCTATCCAAGCCCCGTGTTCATAAGAACTTGCTAAATGTAGGTAGAGTGCTGATAAATTTTGAACAAATCATCTGACAGGAAGTCGAATCCCCAAAGCACATCCTCCTGGTATATCGGCCTTGAAACACCATGATGATAGGGTGTCCAAACAGCGGGGACACGGGATGGGCGGGAAAAGGTTAACTATGCCGGGACCATCAAGAGACTACATCATGCTCCGCGCGTCACGCACCCTCCAGTGCATGACCGTCATCAAGAACGCCACCCCCTCCTGGGAGTGGAGCGAACTCACCGTGGCGAACTTCACCACCAAATACACCGAATGCACCAACTTGATCGCTACCGAAAGCGATGAAGCCGCCGATGCCACCGGCGCACGCGGCACTCGCGATGAGAACTTGGATAAATTACGCGCCACAGGACGCCTAGCGTTAACGCTATCTAAAGTAAAGTATCGCAATAATCCGGCCAAGTTGCGCTTGTTTGCCAACTTAATCATCAAGTCCGACAAAATTGCCGGCACCCTCGAAGAAGCCCTCGCCGTGGAAAGTGCTTGGGAACAGGCCGACTCCGCCTACGTGCTCGAAGACGGCACCACCCTGACCGACTTCCACAACTTGCGCCTCCTCTGCCAAACCAACACCGAAGGCGTCTCGAAAGAGTCCGCCGAGGAATCGGGCGCGGCGGGCCAGGTGCTCGTCAAGCTCCAAGCCCTCTACGACCTGTGCGTGGCCCGGTACGCCGTGGCCACCGCCCTCTTCTCCGAGGACACCGCGCACGGCATTATGATTCGCGGCCAAATCCCCACGCAGCCGAGCAGCGGCGGCGCGGTGCCTGGGCAGGCTACGTTAACGGTCGAGGGCGGCATCGGGCTGGCCAACTTCACCTTCAGCGCGGACGGCGCGCAAACCTTCACCCTCCGCAGCCGCCTCGCGGGCGACCCGGACTTCGCCGACTTGGCCGTGGGCCTCACCGGGCCGACCCACCAGCAACTCGGGCTGGTGCCAGGCAACTACGAGTTCAGCGTCATCGCCCACAACACGGAAGGCGACGGCGAGCCGAGCGAAGTGGTAGCGGTGGAAGTCACTTGAAGGCAAAAGCTGAAAGACTGAAACGCTGAAAAGCTGAAATGGGGAGCGGCCCTGTTTCAGCTTTTCAGTTTTTAGCGTTTCAGCTTTTCCCCCCAATGGTGGGGTGTCGTCGCTCCGCGCGCGCCGGGCTGGAAGACGCGGCAGGCCGAAAGGTTCAATCAGCACTCGGCGCGCGCGGAG
>JANNGC010000140.1:0-4143 GCA_031380445.1 Pedosphaera sp. | reverse complement strand
CTTGCATGAAGAGCAGCGACCGAAGGCGCTGGCGATGTTTTCGAAGCTGAAAGGTTGAGCGATGAATCGAGCGCGCCCAAAGGCACCGGAGCGCGGCGTTCACGCCGCTTCACCGTCCGCACGGTTAAGCGTTTCAAAATGTCGGGAGCTTCCTGAAGTTCGCACGGTGAAGCGGCCTGAAGGCCGCGCTCCATTCGCGCCTCGACTGCTCCCGCCGTCATTCTACAAACCGTCCGCTGAAATCGTCGCGCCGAAGCTGCTCGGCCACTTCCTGCTGCGCCGCACGCCGGACGGCTCGTGGGCCGGCGGCGCGATTGTCGAGACCGAGGCTTACCTCGCGAACGATCCTGCGTGTCACGGCTTTCGCGGCGAGACCGCGCGCAATCGCTCGATGTTCGGCCCGCCGGGTCACGCCTACGTCTATTTCATCTACGGCCATTACTTCTGCGGCAACGCCGTCTGTGGGCCGCACGGCGTGGGCGAAGCCGTCTTGATTCGCGCCATCGAACCGACCTGCGGCTTGGAGTGGATGCAACAGAATCGCCCCGTGACCAAGCCGCGCGAACTCACTTCCGGCCCCGCCAAGCTCTGCCTCGCCCTCGACATCGAAAGCCCGCTCGACGGCGCGAACCTGTGCGCCCAGAACTCGGATTTGATCGTGGCGAGGAACCCCCAAGTGCGGAAATTCATCCGCGCGCACGGTCCTGTCGTCACCACCACCCGTATCGGCCTCACCGTCGCCGAGCATTTGCCGCTGCGGTTTTATCTGCCGGGCAGTGAGTTTGTTTCCCGACGAAAGGCAGGTGGGCAGGCCGCAACTGGAAGCACAAAGTAGCTGAAGAATTTAACGAAGAGGGTGGCGTGAAACGGACGGGGCAACGGACGAGTCGCACTTAATCTCGCGAACCGGGCGGCGCGAGTTGGCGGAGAACGAGGGTGACGAGGCTAACGCTTCTCGCCGCAGCAGGAGCAGACGCGCTCGCCGTTGGCCGAGGCGAACCAGGTCGTTTCCCCGGTGTCGCAACTGGAACAAGGCAGCAGCAGGATGGCCGCAGGCGCGGCACCCAAACGGCGTTGCTCGCCGCAGTGCGAACATTCCGCTCCATACGTCGTCGCCGTCCACATGGCGTCCCAACCGCGATAGCAGAGGCATTTGGCCGGACCAATTCTGCCGTTGAGCACTCCGACTCCAATCGATTCAATCGTCGTTGCATGTTTCATCGTAATGGGATTAGCGACAGCCTTCCGCCTTGTCTTCACCGCGAAGTGCCTGCTTCTGATGTTGGAATTTGTTTCCACAAAACCGCGCCGGACTGCGTCTGCCTGTCGTGCAATTCCGAACTCTGTATTTTTTGATGGCGAGCCTGGCCGTGGTGAACGCCGACGTCATTTGGGTGGAGGGCGAGAAGCCCGCCACCAGCGCCGTCACGCGCCATTCTTGGTACTCCGGGCAGGTGAAGAAGCCCGAACTCTCCGGCGGCGATTTCCTTTCCCACTGGGACAAGGACAAGGCGGGCGAGGCGGAATATCGCTTCGAGGTCGCGACGGCGGGACGGCACGAGTTCTGGGTGCGCGCGAATCCGGTTCAATCCTCGCTCAGCTACTCGCTCAATGGCGGCGCGGACACTCCCATCACGCTCGAACCCGCGCAGCAGTCCGTGAACATCGCGGCAGACGACAAACCGGATCTGCGTTTCGTGGCGTGGATCAAAGCCGGTGACGTGAAGCTCCTGCCGGGCGCGAACACGCTGCGCTTCCGCATGACCAGCGCGAACAATCATCATGGCATGATCGATTGCTTTGTGTTGAGCACGGCGGCGTTTCAGCCCAATGGAATTCTCAAGCCGGGCGAGGCGCCGAAGACCGCGCCGTCCGCTGATGACAAAGAATGGTTCGCGTTCAATCCTCCGCCCGACTCATTCGCGGTGAGCGCGATTGATCTGCGCGAGTTGAACGAAAAGTTTGCGGGCGAGCACGGATTCATCGCGACCAAGGGCGACGAGTTCATTCACTCCGCCAATCAACAGCCGGTGCGCTTCTGGGCCATCAACGGACCGCCGAGCGCCAGCGCGGACGAGATGAAAAAGACGGCGCGCAAGCTGGCGAAGTACGGCGTGAACCTCGCGCGGATGCACAGCGCGATGTTCGACAAGAACGGCAATGCCGACTTGAAGAAAGTCGCGAAGACGCAGGAGGCCGTGGCCGCGCTCAAGGCCGAGGGCATCTACTCGCACTTCTCGATTTACTTCCCGCTCTGGATGACGCCGGCCGCTGATCACGCGTGGCTCAAAGGCTACGACGGCAAGAAGCATCCGTTCGCCGCGCTGATGTTCAACCCAGAGTTCCAGGAGCAATACCGCTCGTGGTGGAAGGCGCTGCTGCTCACGCCCGACGCGAACGGCCGCAAACTCGTGGATGAACCCGCCGTGTTCGGCGTGGAGATTCAGAACGAGGACTCGTTCTTCTTCTGGACGTTCAATCCGGATCAGATTCCCGCCGCGCAGATGGAAATTCTGGAAGCACAATTCGGCGCATGGCTGAAGAAGAAACACGGTTCGCTCGACGCCGCCGTCGCGAAATGGAACGGGCAGAAGGCGAAGCGCGATGAGTTTGCGGCAGGCCGCGTGGGCTTCCGCCCGCTCTACAATATCTTCACCGAGAAGTCCCCGCGCGACCGCGACACGGCGCAGTTCCTCTTCGAGACGCAGCAGAACTTCTACGCCGAGACGGTAAAGTTTCTGCGCTCGCTCGGCTTCAAGGGACTCATCACGCCGTCGAACTGGGCCACCGCGAGTCCCGAAGTCTTTGGCCCGCTGGAGAAGTGGAGCTACGCGACGGGCGACTTCATTGATCGCCACGGCTACTTCGGCGTCACGCACAAGGGCGAGAACGCGGAGTGGTCCATCCGCAACGGTCACACTTACACCGACCGCAGCGCGCTGCGTTTCGAGAACAGCACGCCGGGCAAGCCGAAGCAGTTCGTGCATCCCGCGATGGACATCACGTACGCCGGCAAGCCCTCGATGATTTCCGAGACGACGTGGAACCGCCCGAACCGCTACCGCAGCGAAGCGCCGCTCTACTTCGCGGCCTACGGCGCGTTGCAAGGCTCCGACGCCATCGTCCACTTCGCGCTCGACGGCGCGAACTGGTCGGTGAAACCCGGCTTCTGGATGCAGCCGTGGACGCTCATGGCTCCGTCGCAGGCCGCGCAATTTCCAGCCGCCGCCCTGCTCTACCGACGCGGACTCGTGAAGCCAGGAGAGGTGCTGGCGAAGATTGATTTGAACACGAACGACCTGTTGCAACTGAAAGGCACGCCACTGCCGCAGGATGCGAGCTTCGATGAACTGCGTTTGAAGGACGTGCCGCAAGGAACCGAAGTGAAAGCTGGCCAGCGCATCGACCCGCTCCTTCATTACGCAGGCCGTGTGAACGTGGCGTTCACCGGCACGCCGAGCCGGACGACGTTGAGCGACCTCAAGCCACTGGTGGATCGCGCCGCGAAAACTGTGCGTAGTTCCACGCGCGAACTCGCGCTCGATTACGAGAAGGGCTTGCTCACCATCAATTCACCCACGGCGCAGGGCGTGAGCGGCAATCTCAAAGCCGCCAGAGTCGTCGCGCTGAACGATCTCCGCATCGAGTCCGAACTCGACAACGGACACATCATCCTCGTCTCGCTCGATGGCGAACCGATCAGCAAGTCGAAGCGGATGCTGCTCCAGGTGATGTCCGAGGAAAAGGCGAGCGGCTTCGCCACCGAGGACACGGGCAACGGCGTGAAGAAGATCACGAACATCGGCCGCGACCCGTGGCGCGTGAAGAATCTGCAAGGCGCGGTGAAGTTCACCGGCGGAACCGCGCTGAAAATCCAACCGCTCGACTTCAACGGCTACCCGAGCGGCCTGGCTCAATCCACGACGGAGCTGACGCTGGCTCCGGCCACGATTTACTACCTACTGACGCGCTGAATGGATCGGAGGGAAAAATGATTAACCACGGAAGACACGGAAAACACGGAATTAAGAATTTCCCATTCCGGGTTTTACGTGTATTACGTGGTAAAAAATTCTATCACCGGATAATCCGCTCAAACTACACACCGGGATAGTGGCCAAAGTTGATGAGCAAACCCATCCG
>JANNGC010000396.1:0-1837 GCA_031380445.1 Pedosphaera sp. | reverse complement strand
GCTGGCGGCTGTGGGTGGCGCTGATTTTCGCCGCGCTGCAAATCCTCGGCTGGCTCGTGCTGCTCGGCTTTTTCATCGTCAAGGGCGCGCCGGAGAACTGGTGAATCATGAGCGCACTTCCCAACCGCTATGTGAAACTGCCCGGCGTCGGCCATCAGATCGGCAGCTACACACGGCTCTATCGCGGCAATGACCATTTGCTTCAGGTTTCCTCCGTGACCTTCAGCGAGAGCTACAAACGGTTTTACTTCCGCGACATCCAGGCGTTCATCGTCGTCCGCACAAAGGACTGGATCGTGGTCATTGGACTGTTGCTGATGCTCGCTCTCCTGTTGACCGGACTCGCCGTGGGCGTGGGTGATTCTGTGGGTTCCGTAGTGCTCGGCAGCTTCGCCGCGCTGCTGCTGATTCTCGCCTTGGTCGTGGGGCTGCAAGGCCCGTCCTGCCGTTGCCACGTCCGCACCGCCGTGCAGACGGAAAAATTGCCCAGCCTCAACCGCCTGCGCCGCGCGGAGAAAATTCTCGCCGAACTCACCCCGCTCATCGCCGCTGCACAAGAAGCCATGCCGACGATGGCGGCAGCACCGGGCAATGAAGTTTCTCCGGTCACGCCCGCCAGTCCGCCAGAGTCACCCGCACCGTGAACACGCTCTCCGCTCAACGCTGCTTTCACCACTCGCTCCGCGAAGCCGTGGCGCTGTGCCCCGAGTGCCGGCACTGCTACTGCCGCGAGTGCATCACCGAGCACGACGACCGCGTCATCTGCGCGACGTGTTTGCGGAAGCTCGCCGTCGTCGCGGAGCCGAAGCGCGTGTCGTTCGCCTGGCTGCCACCGCTGGTGCAACTCTCGCTCGGCGTGACGGTGGTCTGGCTGTTCTTCTATTTCTTCGGCGCGACGCTGCTCTCCATCCCGTCCCAATATCACGAGGGCGAAGTGTGGGTGGACAAATGGTGGAAAGGAGAATGACGAAGACAATGAACCACGGAAGACACAGAAAACACGGAATGGGAAATCAGATTTCCACCGAAGTTCTTTTTCCGTTTCCGTGTTTTCCGTGTCTTCCGTGGTCAATCCTCTCCGCATGAAACGCCGCCAGCACCGTGACCTCTTCGGCGGACTCGACTTGATCGAGCAGGCCGTCCACACGCTGCGCCTCGCCTCTCCCGGCACCCTGCTCTGCTACTACCTTGGGGCCGCGCCGTTCGTGCTCGGCGCGCTCTGGTTCTTTTCCGAAATGAGCCGCAGCGGACTGGCCGGCCAGCATCTCGTCGGCGGCGCGCTGGGTCTCACCGCCCTCTTCGTCTGGATGAAACTCTGGCAATCTCTCTTCGCCCTGAAAATCTCCGCGCAAATCGCCAGCCAGCCCGCGCCGAAAATCACCCCGCGCCTCATCGTGCGCGCGCTCGCTTCGCAAACGCTGCTTCACGCCACCGGACTCTTTGCCCTGCCCGTCGCGGCAAACATCCTCGTGCCCATCGTCTGGGTCTTCGGCTTCTACCAGAACGTCACCGTCCTCGGCCTGCGCGAACCAGCGTTCGGCGCGCTCGCGCGCCGCAGTTGGAGGCAGGCCTGCTGGGCGCTCGGCCAGGGCCACGCGGCGCTCGCCACGCTCGGACTCTTCAGCATCTTCGTCTTCCTCAACGTCGGCATCGCCATCATCGGCGGGCCGCATCTGCTGAAAATGCTCTTCGGTGTGGAAACAAGTTTCTCGTTGAGCGCGATGAGCGGATTCAACACCACCTTCCTCGCGGCGGCGGCGGGCGTGACCGCCCTGTGCGTCGATCCGCTTTTCAAAACCGTTTTCGCCCTGCGTTGTTTTCACGGCGAAGCACGCAC
>JANNGC010000391.1:0-2076 GCA_031380445.1 Pedosphaera sp. | reverse complement strand
CGTCTCGCCAGCCGGGACCCGGAAGCGCCAGGTGGCGCGAGTTGCAGGTTGCAGGTTGAAAGTTGAAGGTTCGCCGGACGTAGCATCCAACTTGCAACCTTCAACCTGCAACCTGCAACTCGCCCCCCGGCAGGTGCCGGGATAAATCGGCTCGTCGCCTTCGGCGTGCGGCGCGGTGGCGGCCTGTTGAATGTCTTTCCGCGAACAAACACACGGATAGATGAACTTGCTCGTGCGGAGTTTTTCCAAAGTGGCGCGATAGAAACTCATCCGCTCGCTTTGCTGGTACGGCGCGAACGGGCCGCCCACGTCCGGCCCTTCGCTCCACTGAAATCCAAACCAGCGCAGGTCTTCGAGCATGTCGGTGACGAATTCCATTTTGAAGCGCGTGGCATCCAAATCCTCGTTGCGCAAAATCAAAACTCCGCCGTTCGCCCGCGCCCGCTGCTGGGCGATCCAGAACGTGCGCGCGTGGCCGAGGTGCAGATGCCCGGTCGGCGATGGGGCGAGGCGGCCGCGATAGGTGCTCATGGTTTGGTAGGAGGCGACGTGAGGAGTCTCATTATTTTCCGGGAAAAGTTAGAGACTCCTCACGTCGTCACCTACGGGGTGGGCCGCCAGCCACGCGCCGAACTTGGGCAGCGGCGTGCGGAGGACGCGTTGAATCTTGCTGATGTCCAGCGAGCAGTCGGGCGAGCGGCGCGGGCCGGAGAAGTTTTTCACCGAGTCGCGTTCCAGACGCGGCTGGAGTTGCGGCCAGCGGGCGGCGAGCAATTCGCCAATCTCAAAGCGCGATAGCCGCTCGGCCCCGGCGAGGTGGTAGAGGCCAGGCCGGTTTGCCGCCGCCAGTTCCCACACCGCGCGCGCCGTGACTTCCGCCGCGATGGGGCAACGAAATTCATCCGTGAACAGCGGCAAGGTTTCACCGCGCTGCCAGGCCGCGCGCCACTGCTCGTTGAAGGCGTCGCCGCGCGTGGTCGTGCCGGCGTTCAGCGAAGTGCGGACGACGGTGTGGCGTGGGTTCGCGAGCACCATGCGCTCGGCGTCGAGCTTGGTGCGCGCATAGACGTTGAGCGGATTCGGCGCCTCCTGCTCGGTGTAATTCCCGCGCGCGCCGTCGAACACAAGGTCGGTGGAGAAGAAGATCAGCGGGAGGTCCACCGCCAGTCCGCAGAGCACGCGTGTGACCTCGACGTTGTGCAAGCGCGCCGCGTCAGGGTTCGCCTCACACGCGCCCGTCTTGCTCATGGCCGCGCAGTGGATGACGAGTTGCGGTCGCTCGCGCTCGAAGGCCGCGCGCACGGCGGCGAAGTCGGTGAGATCAAAATCCGCCCGCGTCAGCCCGCGCGCCGTCCAGTCCGCCAGAGCCGCGCGCACCATCTGCGAGCCGATGAGTCCGCCCGCCCCGGTGATCCAAGCGGTGTTCATTCAACGGTAGATTTCCTTGCGGTCGCCCACCGCGAGAATCAGCACGAGCAAAACAGTGTCGTGGATTTCATAGACAATCCGGTAGTCGCCCACGCGAAAACGATAGCGGTTCTCGAAGCCGGACATTTTTTCCGCGCCCTGACGCCGGGGACTTTCGGCAAGTTTTCCAAAGGCGGCATCAATGCGGTGTTGAAGCTGGGGATCGCGGATTTTCCGCAAAGTCTTTTCGACGGAAGGGCGGATTTCGAGACGGTACCGGCTCATGCCCAGCCGAGTTTTTTGCGGGCTTCGTGCCAGGGAATGTTTTCGCCCGGTTCGGCCAGGGCGCGGGCGGCGGCGGCGTTGTCCGCCAAATTTTCCGCCTGGCGCAATTCCTCGTCCACGAAACGCAAAACTTTCTTCCGTTGCGGTGGCGGCAGTCTCTTGATTTCCGAAATGATTTCGGTCGCGCTCATGGCGAAGTTTTACTCGCATGCACGGGCTTTGCCAAAGGGATTTTGCAGCGCACTCATCTCCCCTCAATCAATCAACCGCTTTGTCAAATCCCCATACGCATCAATGCGCCGGTCGCGGAGGAACGGCCAGTGCGTGCGGGTGACATCCACTTTGCCGAGGTCGAGCGGGACAAGCAGGTTCTCCTCCTTGTCC
>JANNGC010000388.1:0-5264 GCA_031380445.1 Pedosphaera sp. | reverse complement strand
GAGCAGCACGTTGTAATCAAACAGCACGTCGTAGATGCGGATGACGCCGTCGCGGTGCAGGTCCACGTCGTTGAGAAACGGCGAGCCGGAGTAGAGCTGCATGTTCAGCCCGTAGTGCAGGTCGTGATAAAGATTCGCGCCCGTCGAGACCACCCAGTCCACGAAGCCCGCCTTCATCAGCGGAATGAGGCAGCTCTTGCCGAGTCCGGCCGGCGTGAGCGCGCCGGTGAGCGACATGCCGATGCAGCCGTTGTTCGGCAACATTTTCTCCACGAGCAACTGCGCGGCCTCGCGCAGGCGCCCGCCGTTGTAGGCGAGGAAGCATTCGTCAATGAGGTCGGCGGCGGAAATGTTCTTGCCCACGCCCAGCGGATTGAGGCGCGGGTAGGCGGCAAATTTCTTCGAGACGGACTTGCTGTTCTTGCTCATGCGGCGCGCATCTTTGCGAATGCGGATGGGAAGGCAAAAGGAATTTGAGGCTGCGCTCTTTCCCCACCTCGGCACCGTCCCAAGCGCACGTTGCTGGGTGAACACATCCGGCATGGGGACAGGTGAACCACAAAGGCACCAAGTTCACAAAGTCTTTCCCTTCTTTGTGTCCTTCGTGTCTTTGTGGTTCAACTTTCACATTTCCACCACACGCCGGCACTTCAGGAATGCGAAGTAAAATCGGGGAATGTACGCCCAATCCCTCCTCGACTTGCCCGCGTGATTGGCGGTTAATCTGCGAAACAATACGCTGCGAAATGCCGACTATGAACTTGATGAAATTGAAAACCACCGCCCTCGCCCTCGCGCTCAGTGCCGTCGCTGCCGTCGCCGGCAATGTGCCGGCCAACGTCACGTTCACCGAGCACGTCGCGCCGATTCTCTTTCAGAACTGCGCGCGCTGTCATCGGCCCGGCGAGGTCGCGCCGTTCTCGCTCTTGAACTTTCAGGACGCGAAGAAGCACGCGCGGCAGATGGTGGATGTCACCGAGTCGCGCACCATGCCGCCGTGGCACGCCGGTCACGGTTACGTGGAATTCAGCAATGCCCGCCGCCTCACCGACGACCAGATCGCCGTGCTTGGCGCGTGGGTGAAACAAGGTTCCAAGGAAGGCGACCCCGCGAAACTTCCCGCCCTGCCCAAATTCACCGAAGGCTGGCAGCTCGGAAAACCCGATCTCATCCTCAAGATGCCCGAGCCGTTTGAAGTCAGCGCCGAAGGCCGTGACATCTACTGGAACTTCGTGCTGCCGCTGAATCTGCCCGAGGACAAATGGGTGCGCGCCATCGAGTTCCGGCCGCAGGCCCGCACCGTGGTGCATCACTGCCTCTACTATCTCGACACCACCGGCACCGCGCGCGGCTACGACGAGAAAGATCCGAAAGTCGGCTACAACGGCAACCGCTCCAACCGTCAGTTTGAATCGCTCGGCGGCTGGGCCGTCGGCGGCGAACCGATGCCGTTGCCCTCCGAACTCGCCTGGCGTTTCCCCACCAACAGCGACTTTGTCATCCAGACTCATTTCCATCCCAGCGGCAAGATCGAGCACGAGACCTCCACCATCGGCATTTACTTTGCGAACAAACCGCCCACGCGCCAGTTCACCACGCTCCAGTTGCCGCCCGGCTTCGGTCGTCTGAGCGGCATGGAGATTCCGGCGGGCGCGAGCAATTACGTCGTCAAAGATTCCTTCACCATTCCCGTGGATGTCGAAGCCATCTTCGTCGCGCCGCACGCGCATTATCTCGCGAAGACCTTCCACCTCACCGCCACGCTGCCCGATGGCAAGAAGCAGACCCTTCTGAAAATTGATGACTGGGATTTCAACTGGCAGGAAGAGTGCGAATACAAGAGCCGCGTCCGCCTGCCCAAAGGCACGCGCCTCGACGCCGCCATCAGCTACGACAACTCCGAAGGCAACCGGAACAATCCCTCCAAGCCGCCCAAGGTCGTGAAGTGGGGTCCCATGACCACCGACGAAATGGCCGCCATGACCCTCACCGTCATCCCCGCGCGCGACGCCGAACTCGCGGAACTCAAGGCCGCCAAGCGCGCCCACGCCGTGGACCTCTTCATTGACCGCGCACAGGAAGACAAGCGCGCCAGTTCCCGCGAACGCGTGCAGTTGATGATGACCAACTTCGACAAGAACACGAACGGCAAGCTCGACGCGGATGAGCGTCCCGCCCTCCGCGCCTTCCTCGAAGCCAGCGGCGCGCTGAAGGGGCTGGGGGATAATTTTTAGAAAGTGCGGAGCGCGGGTTTTCAACCAGCGCTCCGGGCGTTGCCACGCCTCACTTCTGCGGCAGCGCGGAGACGTTGGGCGGCGGGGCGAAGGGGCGGCGCTTGATCAAGCGGTCGAATTTTTCCTGCTGGGTTTCATCGAGCACCGCGCGCAGCTCGCGGTCGCTGCGTTTGAGGATCGCGGCCAGGCGCGGCTGAGAATCTTTCCGCACGGCCGCGATCTCCTCGTGGCGGCGGACAAAAATCTCGTGAACTTTCGGACGCTGCTCGGGTGTGAGCTTCAGGTCGCGCGTCAGTTCGGCTTCGAGCCGGTTGCGGGCCAGTTCGGGCCGGCGCGCGGCCTGTTCCACCGCCTGCTGCACGGCAAACTTCACCCCGACCGCCCCCACCGCGAGGCCGGCGGCGAACACGAGTCCAAGCACGAGACTGACCTTGAGCGCCTTCATAACCACTCCGCCGGAAGCAGCCATTCGTCCGAGGCCAGCGCGATCTGCGTGACGAAATCGCCGTCGGCGAAAATCTCCCATGCCACCGCTGCGGCAATGATGACGAGCGCCACCGCCGCCAGCCGCGGGAGCAAGGCCGCGAGCTGATCCGCGAGCGTGAGCGAACGTGCCGCCAGCGACCCGCTGGCGTCCTGCCGGATCACCCGCAACACGTCATCGCAAAAATCTTCCGATGGCTCGACCGCCGCCACCCGCCGCGTCGCGCGCATCAACTGCTCTTGTCGTTGGTCGTTCATTTTCTACCGCGAAATTTCTCCGTCACCGATTCTTCCAGTTCCAGCAAAGCCTCTTTCAACTTCGCCCGCGCCCGAAAGGCCCGCACGCGCGTCATGATGCTGGTCCAGCCGGTGCGCGCGCAGATTTCCTTCACGCTGTATTCCTCGATCTCGAGCATCGTCAGCACCAGCCGGTCTTCGGCGTTCAGCTTCCGCATGGCCAGATCTAAAATCTCGCGGGCCGCGTGCGGCTGCGGGTTTTGCGTCGGGTGCAAATTCTGCAACCACTCCGCCGCATCCTCGCCCAAGTCGGTGAACCGCACTTCGCGATCCCGGCGCGCGCGAATGTGGTCGATGGCCACATGCACCGCGATACGCGAGAGCCAGTGCTCGAACGGCGCGCGTCCGTCGAACTGCTTCAGCGCACGCCACGCCTTCAAAAAAGTTTCCTGCGCGAGATCCTCGACCAGATGCGCGTCGCGCTCGTAGCGCGAGAGGATCGAGAACACGCGCGACTGATGGCGGCGGATGATCTCGGCGAACGCATCCCCGCCGCCGTCGTCGCGAATGCGGCGCAGCAGCGCGATCTCGTCTTGCGCGGCCTGGCTCAGGCCCGCGTCTGGTTTGGTCATCGCGCGGTCCACCGGCAACTCTGTCCATGTTCCCACCACAGCGGTCACGCACCCTAATACGTGGGAGAGGGGCGGAAGGTTACAGCGTGCTGCATGTTCTGCGGAGCGCGGGCCGGCTTGCGGCGATCAATCCTGAAAGGATTGAAATCATCCAGCCCAGGGTTGCCGAGTCGGCGAGGCTACCCTGGGTGACGGTTCCAAAAATCTTCCCAACTCTGAAAGAGTTGCATCAAGCCCGCATCCCACGTTCCTGGATTCAACCCTTGCAGGGTTGATGAGTCATCACACCGTCAACCCAGCGTAGCGTCTCGGCAACGCAACGCTGGGCTGGATTATCCGAATCCTTTCAGGATTCCGAAACGGGCACCCCGTGCTGCCTTACTTCCCCTTCGACGCTTCCAAGAACGCAAGCAGTGAGGACAACTCAGCAGGCGTGATTTTGTCGGCGAGGCCTTCGGGCATCATGGACTTCTCGCGCTGGGCGCGTTGGATAATCTCCTTCTTCGCCAGCGTGGTGGTGATGCCGGCCACGTTGCGCACGTCCAAATCGTCGCCACCTTCGCGCGTGACGAAGCCTTCCATCTCCTCGTCGTCCTTGGTCTTGAACCACTGCGTCTCGAAGCCCTGCGCGATTTTCGCGTTCGGTTTCAAAATCGATTCGCACAACTCGGTGCGGCTGTAGCGCGCGCTGATGCCGCCGAGGAACGGGCCTTTCGGCGCTTCGTCCGCGTTCACCGTGTGGCAGACGTTGCAGCCGACGCGCACGAAAACTTCTGCGCCAATTTTCGCGTCGCCCTTCTGCTTCGTGGCGGTGGCGAGCACGTCCTCGTATTTCAACTTTTCGATCAGCGCGGCGGTGACGGTGGTGTCGAGCTTGAGAGTTTTCGCAGCGGCCTGCGCGGCGCTGGCGACTTCGGGTCGCGGGTCACTCAGGTGTGCGCGCACTTGCGTCGCGTAGCCGTCGAGCTTGAGGCGCTGAATGGCTTGCAACAACGCGAGCGTGCCTTCGGGGGAAGTCCAGCCGGCGTCCACGGCCTTGACCGCGTCCGCGCGTCCGCCGCGTTCGGAAACTTTTCCCGACGCCACGTTCGCCAGCACCGCGTAGCCGAGCAGACGCCGCTCGCTGGTCTCGCTCTGACTGAGCTTGGTGAAGTAGGCGAGGTTCCGCCCGTTGCGCGCGTCGCGGGCGAGTTCTTCCCACGCGCTGTTGATTTCGTTCGGCAACTTGCCCGGTTGCGCGAGCGCGGCGACGGCGGCCTCCAGCGCGGCGGGCTTGCCGGACTTGGCGAGGGCACGAATTGTTTTGGCCCGGAACGCGGCTGGTTCTTCTGAAGAACTGGCGACCCTCGCGAGCAACGGAATCGCCTCATCGGGAATCGTGGCGCGGCTGGTGAACATTTCTACGGCAGTCACGCGGAACTGCGCGTCAGTGTCCGCGAGCTTGAGCACGATGGGCGTGAGTTCCGGCAAGTCCACGCGATTGCGCTGCAAGGCCAGCGCGAGTGCGGGCAACGTGGCGGCATTGGCCTTCGCGAGTTCGGCGCGCAGCGCGTTTTCGATCTTCTCGCTCTCGCTCCATTTCACCGGCTTGAAGTACGGCCCGGTGGTGTCGGGCCGCGTGCCCCACCTCTTGCCGTTCCAGTCGTCCTCGCGCGTCGCGAGTCGCGCCAGCGTTTTG
>JANNGC010000325.1:0-5482 GCA_031380445.1 Pedosphaera sp. | reverse complement strand
TTAGGCTCGCAAACTGTGCGCGTTAAAAAATACCAAAGTCGGTGCGCGGCCCTTCCGCGCCGACGCGGCCGTGGCCGTGAGAAGCAGCCGCGAACAGTTCAAGCACCAGGCTTGGTTGTTGCCGCTGCGGCTCAGGAGAGCCGCGCTCCGACTTTGGACTTTTTTCCCGCGCACTGTTGCCGAGCATAAAGTCGCTCCCTACGCTCGCGGAAGTGAAACCTCCATTGACGAGCTACACCGCCAAGCTGACCGCCGCACAAGCCGACGCGCTGCACGCGCACTTGCTGGAGGGCAGCTTCGAGTTCCGCGCCGTGCCGTACGCGCGTTTCGCCGGGCAGAAGGACAAACTCAACGTCGTCTTCTACGAGAGTGGCAAAGTCGTGGTGCAAGGGAAGGGGACGCAGGAGTTCGTCGAGTTCGTGCTGGAGCCGCAGATTCTTCAGCAGGCCAAGCTGGGCTACGAGGAGGTGCTCAATCCTGATTTGATTCTCGCGCGCTTCGGCGTGGACGAATCGGGCAAGGGTGATTTCTTCGGCCCGCTCTGCATCGCCGGAGTTTACGTCAACGAATCCGTGGTGCGCGCGTGGAAGGATTCCGGCATCCGCGACTCCAAGAATATTTCCAGCGACAAGAAGATGGCCGAATACGCCGACCTGATTCGCAACACGCCCGGCTGCGTCACGAGCGTGGTGCCCATCGGCAACGAGGCTTACAACCGGCTCTACACCAAAACGAAAAGCGTGAACCGCCTGCTCGCCTGGGGCCACGCGCGCGTCATCGAAAACCTGATGCTGCAAAAGCACCGCATGAATCCCGCGCCCGTCCGCGCCATCAGCGATCAATTCGCGTCGAGCAAGGACGTGGTAGCGAAGTCTCTAATGGCGCTTGGCCGCGAGATCGAACTGGTGCAGCGCCACAAGGCGGAAGAGGACGTGGCCGTGGCGGCGGCGTCCATCCTCGCGCGGAACGAATTCGTGACTCGCCTCGCTGAGTTGGAGAAACAGTTCGGCATGAAACTGCCGAAGGGCGCGTCCGCCGCCGTCGATGCCGCCGCGAAAGAATTCATCGCCAAGCACGGCGTGGAGAAACTGCCGCAAGTCGCCAAGATGCACTTCCGCACCGCGCTGCGCGCGCAAGGCTTGCCGGAGCCGCCGAAAGTGGAGTGGCGGAAAAAATGAACCGCTAATGCACGCTGATAAACGCTAATCAGGCGACAACATCAGGCCATCCTCCGGCCTTTTCCCATTAGCGAAAATTAGCGTCCATTAGCGGTTAAAAAATGTGACCGTCTTGTTCGCTGGTTCAAACACGCAAAACGATTTCGTTCCCACGCGCAGTTCGTTGTCAAAACCGATGAATCGCGCGGGCGCTTCTGAGAAGCGCCGCCAACATTCCTGCCACGGGCAGTTCAGCATCTTCGCCGCGCGGAAGACGCCTTCGATGGGCGTCAGCGCGGAGCCGGCGAAGTTGGTCTGGCCCGGCTGGCGCACGATTTGATCCGCGCCGACTGCCACTTCCACCGGGCCGAGATGATAGCGGCCCGGGCCTGCGCCTGCCGCCGCCATCGCGTCGGTGGTGTAGTAAATCGGAAATGACGAATGACGAATGGCGAATGACGAAGAGGCGGCGGGCTTTTCGTCATTCGTCATTTGAAATTCGTCATTCAACAATCGGTGCAGCAAGCGAAACGGCGCGGGCGAAACGTGCTGACCATCGGGAATGAAACTCACCGTCAGTCCCGGCGTCTCGCAGACGCGCCAGAGAATGTTGTCGTGCCGGTCGAGTTCGCGCGGACAGCCGTTGGCGAGATGCGTGAAGCCGGTTGCACCCGCGGCCACGGCGCGTTGCAAAATCTCCGCGCTCGCGTCGGTGTGGCCGAGGCTGACGCGCATTCCCAGTCTCGTCGCGTGGGCGATGGCCTCCAGCGCGCCGTGGCGTTCCGGGGCCATCGTGAGCAGCACACGGTCGTCGCCGGTCGCGGCGCGCAACTCGTCCATGTGCTGCGGTGTCGGATCGCACATCAGCGCCGGGCGGTGCGCGCCGTGGAAGCCGGGCTTCTCGGAGAGGAACGGCCCTTCGATGTGCCAGCCGATGATGGCGGTCCCAAGTTTCGCCGAACGGGCGCGCAGTTTGCGGAATCGTTGCAACCGCGCGAGCAGGCGCGGCCATTCGTCCGTGATGAGTGTGAGGAGGAAGTGCGCGCAGCCATCGCGGCGCAGGGCGCTAGTGGCGGCGTGCAACTCTTCCAAAGTCACGTCGTCACGTTGGAAGTCCACACCCGCGTAGCCGTTGATTTGCAAATCCACCCGCGGCGGGGCGAGCCAGATTTCTTTCGGAGGCGGCTCGGCGGTTTCCTCCAGCGCGATGATGGTGCCTTCGCACCAAGTCACGCGCACCGGGCGGCCCGTGGCGTAGTGGAGGGCGTGAAGGGTTCGGGTGGTCATACAGCGAGCGTGCCCCCGGCGTCCCGCCGGGCCGGGGTGTTCAACTTTTGGTGAGCAATCATTTCACAAGAGCGGTCGCCGGTTGCTGAACATCGCGGCCCGCCGGGACGCCGGGGGCACGTTCAGTGCGATACAGCACGTCCACCACATTGCGGATGTATTGCTCGTCGGCGATTCCGTCCACGGCCTCGGACGGGAATTGAACCTTCGCTTTGAAGTGCGCCGCCAGTTCGCCGAACAACGTCACGCGGGCGGCGGCTTCGAATTCATCGCGCCGCACAATCGCTTGCAAGGCGGTGCTGGCTTCCGCAGGCGTCACGCGCTGGCGCAGGCGGGCGCAGAGATGCGGGTGCGCGCGGAGCGAATTGAATTTGTCTGCGCCCAGTTTCTCCAAGTCCGGCTCGGAAATTTTTGGAATGCGAATGACCACGGTGTTGGCCGCGAGGTCGCCGAGGCGTTGGGCCTTGCGAGAGCACAGCGCGGTTACGCCGCCCACAAGATAGAGGCCAGGCAGAAGGTCCACGACGCGCAGCATATTGCGAATGGTCACTTGGCTGAATTGCAGACGCAGTCCCGCCGCATCCACCACGCGTAAGCGGAGCAGTCGCTTGCCCACGGTTTGCCCGCGCCAGAACCATTCCAGTGTCATGCCGTAGCTGACAGTCACAAAGAAGAAGCCGAAGACGGAACTCAGCGTGTACGCCAACGAAGGGCCGATCGCGAACAAGAACATTAACATGATGTTCAGCCCTCCCATGATCAGCATGATGCAGAGCAGGTCGAACATCCACGCGAGGAAGCGCGTCACCGGCCCGGCCAGCGTCTGCGAGAAGACGACGCCTTCCGGGGTTCTGATGAGCAAGGTGTTGGTGCGCGTCATGGGCGGAGCGCGGACCGCCGAGTCCGCGTGTTTCTTCGACCGTGGCAGAAGTGAATAATCCCGACCGCATTGTTCGCGCGGACATGGCTGTCCGCGCTCCGTTCCGATGGCGACGCCCGGCGTCTTGCTTGCACCTTCATGCTCCTTTGCTCTCCGAGTTGGTTTCCTTCTTCTTCCCAGCCCGCGCCAGGAACAAAACGAGGAGCACCAGTTCCACTATTCCAAACGCAATCTTCGACCAGTACGGAATCAGCGGCTCGTGATACTGCGAGAGAAACGCCTCGATCAAACCGGCCCACACGAGCATCAACGCCACGCCGCCGATGAGCGTGACGAGGTCGGGGGCCACGGCGCGGAAGCGTTGCGCGAGACGCTCGCGCCGGCCCCAGCCGATGAGCGCGTTCGCCAGCACCAGACCGGTCTGGCCCGCGATGATGAAGGCGGGGATTTCAATCACACCGTGGGGCATCAGCCACGCGAGGAGAAATTTCGTCTGCCCGGCCAGCACGTAATCCACGCCGACCACGCCGAGGATCACGCCGTTGTAAAACAGCACGATGAGCGTGCCGATGCCGGCGGTCATGCCGAAGGCCATCGCGTTGATGGCCGCGCGGATGTTGTTCGCCATCAACTGCGTGGAGAACGGCGTGAGCTGACTGGCGGTCGGTGTGTTCTTCGCAGCCTCTTCGCGGCGCACGCGCTCGGCGGGGTCGCCGAGGTGATTGGCGAACATCTCCGGCATCACGGCCTGCTTGGCCTCGGGATCGAAGGCCACGGCGAATCCGCCGAACGCCGCGCCGATCAGCACCACGAGCAGCGAGAGATAAAACGCCTTCACATGACGTCGGAACGTCTGGGGCAGCGTGCGCATGAACCACGCGACGGCGGCAAAGCGCCGCTTCTTGTCGCGCGTCTCGTGAATCTCCGAGTAGGCGCGCGCGACGAGGGCTTCGAGGTAGCGGCGCAGTTCCGGTTCCGCTGAGAAGGTGACGAGCTTGGCGAGATCGGCGGAGGTGCGTTCGTAGAGGTAGTGCAGTTGCTTCGCCTGTTCGAGATTCAGCCCGCCGCCGGGATTGTCCTCGATGCGGTCGAGGAACCTTTCCAGCTCCTGCCAGACCGGGCGCTCGGTGGCGCTGAATTTTGCGAGGTCGATGATCATGCGGAGGCGGGGGGATGGAGTGATGGAGTGGTGGAGTGACGGAGTGGAGCGGCGGCGGGCCAGCCCTGCTCGGTGCAGGTGTCCCACGCGTGTTTTCCAAATCGACCGGAGCGGCGGACAGCCTTGTCCGCAGAACGTAACGACTGCGATTGCCTGTCGAATCCAGTGAAGCACGAACGGCGGACATGGCTGTCCGCCGCTCCGAATCGATTGGGCCACCCGCCCGCCAGACGCGCTCCCACCACTCCATTACTCCACCACTCCGTTTGCGTCTTCACAACACCTGCCTTTGTTTCACGTTCACGTATTGTGAAACCAAATCCACGGCGAGCCGTTCGCTTTGCAGCATCGAGAGGCGCACGCCGCGGCGCTGCAACACTTTCTCCAGTTCGCGCAGGCCGTGCCAGCGCAGGTGCCCGGCGAGTTCGCCGTAAATTTCCTGCGCGCTGCCCACGGCTTCATTCGAGAAGATCGGTCGCACGCCGGGCGGTTGGAGCAGATTCACGAGCACGAGATGCTGGCGACACAGCAGGTCCATGTTTCGAACAAAAGATTCCGCCGCCACCGGATCGTCGAGCGAGGTGAGAAAAATCAACAGCGCACGGCGGCGCAGGCGCAGGCGGATGAACGTGCTGAGTTCATCAAAGTCCGGCGCAACTTCGCGAGCCTGCAAAGTGTAAAGCGCGTCGCGACAGGCGTGGTAGTGCGCCTTGCCATTGCGCGCGCGGATGAAGGTTTCAATCTTGTCGCTGAAGGTGAGCAGGCCGAAGTGATCGCCCTGCTGCTCGGCGGCGAGGCCGAGGACGAGGGCGGCGGTGATGAAACGCTCTAGGGAGGTTGAAGGTTGAAGGTTGAAGGTTGAAGGTTCGCTTACGCTGGGCGTTTCGGAACCTGCAACCTTCAACTTGCAACCTTCAACCTGCACCGGTCTCGCGCTCAGGCGTGAGGCATCGAGGATCACATACACCTCTTGCGTGCGTTCAATCTGATAGACCTTCG
>JANNGC010000286.1:0-11669 GCA_031380445.1 Pedosphaera sp. | reverse complement strand
GGAACTTGCGGATGTCGTTCTCTATTTCACGTTGCTGCGGGTTGGAAAACCCGCGCTCCGTCCGACCGGCGTTTGCACGCTTCTGTTCGCTACGATAACCTGCTGCCGTGCTGATGAATTTCCGTTGCTCCACCGCGCTGTTGCGCCTCTTGCTGCTCGTTCCATTTGCTTTCACTACTTTCTGCGCGCGCGCCGCCAATCCTGCTTTTGCCGCCGGCGTGACCAACGGTTTCATCAGCACCTTCAACATCAGCGAGGCGTCCGGCCTCGTGGTCAGCCGGCAGAATCCCGGCGTGATCTGGACACACAATGACGGCACCTACGACGGCTACGTGTTCGCCATCGCCACGAACGGGCAGTTGCTCGCGCAGCATTACGTGCCCGGCGTCTTCGGCGTGAACATGGAGGACATCGCCATCGGGCCGGGGCCGCTGCCGCAGTTCCAATACATCTATCTCGGCGACATCGGGGACAACTTCACCAACCGCTCCAGCATCCGCGTGTTCCGGTTTCCCGAGCCGTCGGTCTATGGCTACGAATCGAACGCGCTGCCCACGACGGCCATTTTTGGCACCGATGAAATCACGCTCCGCTATCCCGACGGCCCGCAGGATTGCGAAGGACTAATGATTGATCCGCGCACGGGCGATCTGTTCCTCGCCACAAAACTTGGAAGCTCCTCACGCATCTACCGCGCCACGCGCGCGCAACTAAACAGCACGAATGACATCACGCTCACTTTCATGAACGAGTCGTCCACCTTCCGCTCCGTGTCGGCGGCGGACATTTCTTCGGACGGCGCGTTGATCACGACGCGGCGGGCGAACCGGATCACGGTCTGGTTCCGGGGCGCGAACGAAACCGTGGACGCGGCGCTGGCGCGCGCGCCGGACATTTCGCAGGCTCCGATCATCGGGACGGCGGGGGGTGAGTTGAACGGCGAGGCGCTGGGCTTCGAGCCGAACGGCACGGGCTACTTCACGTTAAGCGAAGGGTTCTCGCAGCCGCTGCATTACTTCCGCCGCACGGACGCGCTGCCGCCCGCGCCGCGCGTGTTCATCGCGCCCGGCAGCGTGTGGCATTACAACGACGACGGCGACGTGCCGTTCACGGACTGGCGCATGGCCACGAACGATATTTGGTTCAGCGGCTTCGGGCCGCTCGGCTACGGCGGCGACGAGCGCACCACGATCAATTACGACCTCGTGTTCGACAAACGTCCTGCCGCGTATTTCCGCAAAACCTTTTCCGCGAGCAGCCTCATCACGAGCAACCTCGCGCTGCGGATTTGCTTCAACGACGGCGTGGCGGTGTATCTGAACGGCACGAACATCCTGCGCCGCAACCTCGACGCGAACGCGACGGAGACGACGCGTGCGACGGCCTTCAACACCGACCAGCGGCGCACCTGGTTCTCGTATCCCGTGCCGCCGTCGCTGGTGAAACTCGGCACGAACGTGCTCGCAGTAGAAGTGCATCGCGGGGATGAGGACGGGGCGTATCTGAATTTCGATCTGCAACTCGTCGAGGCACGCGTGGAAGCACCCGCGCGCGTCACGCTCGCCCGCCGTTTCGGCACGAACGTGATCGTGAGCCTGACCGGTCCGACCGGTCTCGTGGCGCGCGTGGAAAGCTCGGCGGACTTGCTGAACTGGACGCCGAGCCGCCAGTTCGTGCTGACGAATGGCGCGGCGAGTTTCACCAATCCCTTCACACCGCCGCGCGCGTTCTTCCGCGTCGCGCCGTGAGGTGGAACGCCTCGCGCTGCGAGGCGTTGAACGAGAGCTGACGCACGGAGCGTGGTCCCGCAGGGCGGGGCCGCTGCAACTCCCTCACACCGGCGGGCCTCGAACGCGCAAAGCGTCATCCACATTCAAGCGGCATAAATGCCGCGCTCCTTCGCGTTGGTTTAGAGCTTAGGATTTGGAGTTTATTTGGGATTTGGGATTTGAAATTTGGGATTTAGACTGCGCCGCATGTCAGCGTTGCCAAAAATTTCGGTCATCACGCCGTGCTTCAACAGCATTCACACGATCCGTGACACCATCGAGAGCGTGCGGCGGCAGGAGTACCCGAACCTCGAACACATCGTGGTGGACGGCGGGTCGAAGGACGGTACGGTGGATTTGATCAAGGAGTATCCGCACCTGCGCTGGCTTTCGGAAAAGGACGAGGGCCATTACCACGCGATGAACAAGGGCATCGGCCTGGCCACGGGCGAACTGGTGAACATCTTGAACGCCGACGACTGCTTCCGTGCCGGTGCGTTGCGCGTGGTGGGCGAAGCGTTTTTGGCCCATCCCGAGTGGGACGGCTGCTTTGGCGACATCGTGTATGTGGACGGCGCGGGACAGGAAATTTACCGGCGCGAGGAGGCGAAGTTTGATTACGACGTGCTGCGCTTCAGCGGCGTGTGCAATGTGATTCACCAGACGTTGTTCGTGCGCAAGGCGCTGCATGACCGGCTCGGACTTTACAAACACCAGGAGTTCCTGAACTCGTGCGACTTCGATTTCATTCTCGAACTGGGCCGTGCCAAATGCCGCATGGGCCATGTGCGCGCACTGCTGGTGGACTACCGCTACCACGAGCACGGGCAGTCGGCGGACCAGCGCGTGACGCGCAACATGGCGCGCGAGGGAGCGATCATCCGTCAGCGGCATGGCGTGCCGGACGGCGTGGCGGGGAAAGCGTTGCGCGTGATCTTCCGCGCCAAGCGGCAGGCGCAAAAATTAATCTATCGCGGCAAACTCGACCTGCGCTCCGGGAGCAGCATCTTGAAGAAGCACATGAAGCCCGCGACGAGCTTCACCTCGAACATTTCGATGGAACGGCTGGAGAGAAAGTGATTCTTAACCGCAAAAATTAACCGCTCAGGGACGCTCATTTTCGCTCGGACGCTTCACGCGCGAGATCCCGGCGGCACTTTTTGCGCCAGCGCGCGCACCATTTCCTCGACGGCTTTCACATCGCGCACGGCGAGGAAGCCGATGTTCGTGGTGTAAGTCCGGCCCTTGCTGCCGCGCCGCAACTCCTGCGTGAAAATCAAATCGCCCGAGCCGTCGGCGTGCTGCTTGCGTTGCAGGTCGCCTTGCAACACGGATGGCTCGAACGAACGCACGTTCACGCTGCCGCGCCAGCCGCTCTGGATGATCATCGCCCGGCGATCCGTGAGCACGTAGGCCAGGCGCTGCGCGCGGCGTCGCGCCCAGTAGGGACTGGAGAGCATCCCGATTCCGATGAGAATGAACGGCACGCCGAAGAGCGGGAACAGCCAGCCCAGCGGCCCGGCATTGGACTTGGAAATTCCTTTGGCCGCCATCGTCACCCAGAAAATGGCGAACGCTGTCCACGGGATGCCAAAGAGCACGAGGCCGAACGAGCCGCGCGCCAGGCGTCCGGGCATGGGCTGATCCATCCACACGAGGCGCTCGCCGGATTGCAGTTCCAGTTCGACTTGGGAGCGCAGTTCGCGTGGGAGAGTGGTGGAGTCAGTCATAGCTGGTTGGTGGCCGCGCTCGCGCGGCGAGCGCATGGCCTCGCAGCCCGAGGCCATGCCACCTCAGGGTGCGTCCGTCACTTCAGCATGTGATCCGCCGGCTTCACGCCTTTGATGAAACCATTGAAGCCATACATCGTGGCCTTGAACTCGCCGACGATTTCCACGTTGGCCTTCGCCGGCACGTCGAGGCCGAGACCCCAGAACACGCTGTTGACGAGCAGGCGGCGCATCCCTTCGTTCTGCAAGTCCGTCGCCGAACCCATCGTGGTGCAGAAGATTTTGTTCACCAGGCCCGCGTCGTTTTTCACTTCGCGCGTCCAGGCCACGGGCATCATCGGATCGTTCACGCCCTGCTCGACCTTCGCGACGGTTTTCTTTTTGTAATCGGCCGGCGCGTTCGTGGGCGTCATGCCTTTGAGCACCTGGCCGCGCAGGAGAATTTTTGCGTCGGCCGGCGGCGCGGCTTCATACACGTCGGTGTCGCCGAAGACATCGGCCACGCCGCGCAGGATCGCTTCGTTCTTCGCCGAGGCCTCAATGATGCCGCGCGTCGCTTCCTTTTTGTGAACGCCCCAGTGCGTGACCCACGTCTCACCCAGGACCTGTTTGCCGAAGCCGCCTTTGTTGCCGTAGTTCCATTTCGCAAACGGGCTTTCCTTGGGGATGCCATTGAACGCGTGCGTGCTGGTGCGGATCGCGATGATCGGCACGCCGCGATTGACCGCTTCGGCGAAGTGGCCCGTGGTGTGGTCGTCCCAGTGGCGGAAGCGCAGGAGCATGACGATGGCGTCCGCGCTGTCGAGCGCGTGCGGGTTCGAGAGGCTGCCGCCGGCGTTGGGATTGATGAAGCCATTGGTATCCACGGAGAAGAGCACGGTGCATTTGAAGCCGTGGCGTTGGGAGAGAATTTTTGCGAGCTGCGGCAAGGCTTCCTCGGAGCGATACTCCTCGTCGCCCGCGAGCAGGACGATGTGCTTGCCCGCGCCGGGGCCGGGCTTGGGCGCGTATTCCACCCAGTCCGCAGCCCGCACGGCGGCGAGCGAGAGCGCGGTGAGAAACAGGACGGCAAAGAGTTTTTTCATAAAAGCTTTTGGTTTGCGCGGTGTCATAGCGGAGGTGGGACGAATTGGGAAGGGCGGTTGTTCGACGGAGCGCGGACCGCTGAGCCCGCGTGTTTCTGAGGATGAACCACGGAAGACACGGAATGGAAACGAGACGCTAAAACGTCCGCTCTTCTTTCCGTGTCTTCCGTGTTTTCCGTGGTTGAACAGGTGCGGTTCGGAGACGCGCGGACTCAGCGGTCCGCGCTCCGGCCACTCCGCGCTCGCCTTCGCCGCTCCGCGCGAGTAGAGACTTCCGCAACAAACTTTGAAATTGCCATGAACACTCTGCGAATCTTCAGCACCATTCTTCTCGCCACCGCGCTCATGCTCGCGCTCACCGGCTGCGGCGGCGACGCGAAGAAACTTCAGGCCGAGAACGACGCCTTGCGCGCAGAGGTCGCGGAACTCAAGGCGCGCACGGACGCCGAGGCGCAAGCCGCGTCCACGCGCGACGCTGAAATGAAGCGCTTGCAAACCGCCGCCACCGAAGCGGTGCGCTTGCGCGGCGAGATCACGCAACTGCGCTCCGGCTCGAAGGACTCGGAAGGTTTGCGCGCGGAAAACCTGCGGTTGAAAACGGAGTTCCAGGCCTTGCGCGGCGCGAGCGCAGCCGCGGCCAATGCCCCAGCCACGCCCGCCGCCGTGCCCGGCCATTTCCCGCGCGAGTCGTGGAGCTACGCCGGCTACCAGACGCCCGAGGCCGCGCTCATCTCGTCGATCTATTCCATGCAGCAGGGCAATCCGAAGCAGTACTTCGACAGTCTCACCGCCGAGGAACAGTTGCGCATGACCAAAGTCTGGGGCAACAAGACGCCCGAGGAAATCGCCGCCAAGCATGTCGCCGACACGTCCAAGATCACCGGCATGAGAATCCTGAACAGCCAGGAAGTCGCGCCCGGCCAGATGGTGATGAGCGTGTACATCGAGGGCGTGGATCGCGCCGAGAAAGTCTCGATGCGGCGCGTGGGCGAGGAATGGAAATTCGGCGGTTACATCCGCGAGCCGGCGAAGCCGTAAATTTGGAGTGCGCCGGCAGAGCGAAGCGGCGACGGCGCTTTCGAGGGTGAGGCGAATTCTCGAATGACGGTAATCACCGTGCGTGCGAAAGCGGCGTCGCGCTGCGCTTGCCGCCGCAGTCCATATCTACCACCGCGTCGCTTTCAGGAACGCCATCAAGTCCGCCAGCTCCTCCTTCGTCAGTTGCTCGGTGAGTCCGGCGGGCATGGTGGAGAGCGCACCGGGGCGCAGGTCGGCCACGTCGGCGCGGGCGATGCGTTGCTCGGTGTTGGGGCCGGTGGCGAGCACGACTTCATCAGCGGAATCTTTCTTCAGCACGCCGCTGTATTCCTCGCCGCCCTTCGTCGCCACGATCATCGGCTCGTAGCTGCGCACGAAACTGGCGCTCGGATAGACGATGGCTTCGAGCAAATCGCGCTCGTTGCGAATCTGCCCGATGCGTGTGAGGTCGGGACCGACCTTACCGCCGAGATAACCGATGGCATGGCACGCCGAGCACGCCGCCTTCGCGCTGTTGAAGAGGGCCTGCCCGCGCCGGATGTCGCCGCCCTTCACGGACGCGAGCATTTCATCAATATGCTTCTTCTGCTGCGCGGCGTCGGTGTTGAGTGAGGCGAGGAGCGCGTCGGCCTTCTGCTGCACCACGGCGGGGAAGTTCGTGAGCGCGGGCTTCAACGACTCGGCCCGCAGCGACGCCACCGACTTGCTCGCCTCCAGCGCGGCGACCAGTGCGAGTCCGATGTTCTCATTCGTGGCGTGGCCGAAGGCACCGACGAGTTTAGGAAGCTCAAGGGGGCCGGCGCTTCTCACCGAGTTGGCGAGCGTGAGCAACTGCACGTCGTTCAACCGCGCCTTCGCGAACACGCTCGCGGCGGCGCTGCGTTCCGATAGTGGACTCTCTGCGGCCAGGGCGCGGCGCAGGAAATTGAAGAGGCTCGCGTCGGAAGGAATGGCGTTGCCGGGGAGCGCAGCGAGCGCACTGAGTCGCAAGGTTTTAACTCTCGCCTCATCGCGGGCCACCACCTGCAATGCCGCATTCAGTTCCGCCTCTTTTCTTTTCGCGCCGGCGAAGGAACTCGCGGCGACAATCGCCAGTCGCTGGTTGTTCTCTCCCCACTTCGAGTCCAGCGCCGCGCGCACCGCGTCCGTCCACGCGTCGGGAATTTCCTTCAACCGGCTGCGCGCCATCGCGCTCAAGGCCGTGGCCTGCGACGCGGGCTGTCCGGCCATCTCGGCGATGCGCTGCTGCATTTCGGCCTGCCCGGCGCTGCGCGCGAGGATGTCAGCGAACTGCGGTTGCTCGACCGTGGAACTGACTTCCTTGAACCACTCCTGAATCCACCGCGCCATCTCGCCGCCCCACTCGGGATGCCGCGCCAGAATCCACAGCACGGTTTCCTTGAGTGGTGCGCTCTGAGTCCTGAGCAACGGAAGAACTTGCCCGGCCTGCAAATTGCCGCCGGGCATCTGATCCAGTGCAAGCAGCGCGGCGCGTGTCATCAAGGCCGGGCCTGAGCCATTGCCGCCGAATCGCATGGTGGCTTCCGCGTCACCAATTTCGATGAGCGCGTAAATCAGGCTGTGCTCAAAGGACCGTTCCACTTCTGGTTGATTGCCGATTCCATGGGCCAATAGCAAACTGACCATGTTGCTGGCTCGGACTCGACCAATCGCTTCCGCACCCAAGCGTCGCAGTTGTGCCGGCTGGCTGGCCCACAAGAATTCGCCGAGATGAATCGAGTCGGCCTCGTCGCGCCAGAGGCTGACGGATTGAAGCGCGGCGTGTTTGACGGAGGCATCCGCATCAAACAGGAGTGCGTGAGTTTCGCTGCGTGCTTGGGGATGAGCAATGCGCGCCAAGGCCCAGACAATGTTCCGGCGTTTTGTGGCGCTGGGCGGTTCCGGTGGCGGAGGATCTCCGAGAGTGTTGCGGCGAAAGCCTCGCGCGATCTGGAGAGCGGCCACCGCTTCAACGCCTTTCTTTCCTAGCAATTGAATGGAGTGGCTGGCGACAGCAGGCCGGGGATCGTCGAGGAATTTTGCCAGTGCGATTGAATCTAGTTTCGCCCAATCGATCTTTGAACCGCGCGGATCGGCCAGCTTCGTCACGCCTTTGCGCCTCACCCGATAAATCCCGCCCAGCACATCCGGCTTCTCCAGTTGCGAGGTCGGGCAACAGAGCTTGTACCAGCCGCCGGTGTCCACCACGATGAGCGAGCCGTCGGCGTCTTCGAGAACATCGGTGGGATGGAAGTCGGTGTTGTCGCTGACGAGGAAATCGGAGTCGGTGGTTTTGTAGGTCGCGCCATCCGGCTTCATTTCGCAGCGGACGATCTTGTGCATGTTGAAGCAGGCGACGAAGAGGTTGTTTTGAAACTCTTTCCCGAACACGTCGGACTCGTAGCGCATCAGGCCGGCGGGCGCGGCGGCACCGAGATGCGTCATGATGGGCAGCAAGTCGCCGGTGCGCGGATGGCCTTCGAGCGCGTCGTTCGGCTTGCCATAGACGCCGCCGTAGAGCGCGTGGATGAGTCCGTCGCGTTTGCCGCCTTCGGGATTCTGGAAAAAGGTGCCGGACAAAATGCGCTCGCCCTCGGGCGTGAAGGCGATACCCACGGGATTGTCCATGCCGCCGGTCATCACGGGTTCCACGCCCGTGCCGTCGGGGCGCGCGCGGAAGATGTGCGAAGCGCGGGTGGTGAACTCCTTGCCGTTCGGGAGCGTGTAGGTCTGTTTGGCGAAGGCGCCTTTGCACCAGTAAATCCAGCCGTCCGGCCCGGCGTAGGGGCCGTGCAGATCGTTCGCGCAGCCGGTGAGCGTCTGGCCCTGGAACCATTCCACGCGCACGTCGGCCACGCCGTCGCTGTTCGTGTCGGTGAGCTTCCAGATGCTCGGCGGCGCGGCGACGTAGAGCGAGCCGTCCAGCCACAGGCAGCCCTGCGGCAGCATCAGCTTGTCGGCGAACACGACTTGCTTGTCGAAGCGTCCGTCACCGTCGGTGTCTTCGAGGCGTACGACGCGGTGCGGTTTCTCCGCGAGTTGCTTCTCCACCTTGTCGTTCGAGCCGGACGAGTCAGTGACGTAGAGGCGGCCTTGCTCGTCGAAGTCCGCCTCGATGGGGCGCGGGACGAGATTGGTGCCGGCGACGAGTTCGATTTCGAAGCCGTCGGGCAGGGTGAAATTGTGCGCGCCGATTTTGAACTGCGCGGCGGTGACGTTGAAAGAAAAGCCCGCGCAAAGAGCGAGCGACGCGAGTGTGGAGAACGGGCGCATGGCTGTGCGGGATTGAAGCCGCGCCCAGTGTTTGCGCCAAGTGATTTATCCGGCGCGCGGGCTTTCCAGCCCGCAGTAACGTGATGATGACGAACGGTTTCGAACCGTGTTGAGCCTGCTGGTTATCGAGGCTGGCTGCGGACTGGAAAGTCCGCGCTCCGTCATTTGCGCGGACGGCGCAGCAGATACTCGCGCTGGCTGTCGCGGCGAATGCCGTAGCTGACCACGACCCAGCCTTCGGGCGCGAGTTCCGTGAGGCTGCGGCCGGAACTCCATTCGTCCTGGAGGACGAAGCGATATTCCCACGTCGTGTTGCGGGTGGGTTCGTTGAAGTTTTCCGCGCGGGATGAAATCCCTGCGGCGGGCATTTCCAAGGTTGTATTCATGGCGATGACTGGTTGCGTTGTCTTCTGAATCGGTGCGGACTTTAGCGCGGCCTGGCGCGGGCGCGGAGCCTTTTCGGGGCGGGGCGCTACCCGGTTTGATTACCGTAGAAGCACGGGCCTGGATCGCGACCGGTCGCTGCGCAACTGGCCCGGCCGTGCTCATAGAACCTGTTGCCCGTGTGCGCGTCTCCGGCTAGTTTCGCCGTCATGCTCACTCGATTTTCTCTGGCCCTGCTGACGCTCGCGGCGACCGTCGTGTCCACGTTCGCGCAAAGCATCGTGATTGATGGCGTGGCGGATCGCACGAAGTACGACAACCAAGCCACCTTCCGCGTGCAGACGAACGCGGGCTTCAACTACGCCGTGACTTTGAACGGCGTGTCCGTCCCCGCCGGCATCTCGAACACGGTGATGAAGATGGATTACTACGACCTGCGCGTGACGCGCACGGACACGAACACGCTCACCGTCACGAATGCGCTCGTGCGGTTCATTGTGCAGTCCACGCAGCGCGGCGATCCGGAGCGCGGGCTGATCCAGTGGGTGCCGTTGCCGCCCATTCCGTCCACTACGGCGGAGATCTCTGGGGGGCCTGAACTCTTCTATGGCGGTCCTGGACTCCCGATGCTTCATGTGATGACGCCCAGTTCGTATCCGGCGGGGCTGGAAATTCCTGTGATCGTCCGTGTGGACAACACGGCGAACGGAAGTCTCGCGACGTTCACCGGCACACGCCGGGTCAACGGTTGGGTGGCGAACGGCGTCGATGAGGGGGGCGGGTTTCTGCTGTTCAATCCCCAAGCCCCGATTCGGCTGCTGCGCGGCGTGGGGCATGGATTCCTTCCGCCGGCGACCACGAACCAAGGCGTTCTTAACTGGGTGGCAACCGTCGGCACCCTGTACACCAGCGTGGTTGTGAACGTGGAAACCACCACGACTTGGACCACTGTTTCCGGCGTGCTGGGCGCTGCCACCACATGGCCGGCGCACTCCCGGATTCACGTCTCAGGCAATCTCACCGTTCCCGTCGGCGGCACGCTGACGATCGACGAAGGGACCGTCGTCCGCCTCAACCCCGGCGTGAACATTACAAACTCCGGGAGCACCTTCATCAACGGCTTCACTGCCCAACCCGTTGTCTTCACCGCCACGAACCGCGTCGCCCCCGAACAACGTGCGGGCGCTTGGGGCGGCTGGATTATGCGCGGAGGAACGCTGGTCGCCAATGCCACCATCATGACCGGCTCCGGTGCCGCAGCCAGCTTGAGCTATTCGCCGGGATCGAGCCACCGTTCCGAACAGCCGCTCCTGTTTGTGCATAATTCTGTGGTTCGCATGACCAACTGCGCGCTCGTCACCCTCGCCGGCCAGGTCGGCAACGGCTACCGCTCTTCCATCGTCTGGGACCGGTGCCTGATTCAACGCGCCATTACCTGCGGGGAATACGACGGCGGCACCAACATCATCAAGGACAGCGCCATCGTGGAATTTCCGTCGGTGGACGGCATCTACAACGCCACGATTGCGGATTCTGATTACGACGGCTTCTACACCATCAACACCACGAACTATTTTGTGAACAGCCTGTTTGGCTTTTGCAAAGACGACGCCATTGATGCCGGCTCCGGCGGCCCCGGCTCGCTCGTGGTCAGCAATTGCTGGGTGGAATCCGCGCTGCACGAAGCGCTGGCCTGGTCTGGCGAGGGACGCCGGACGTGGACTTATAACTCCGTGCTGATGAACTCCGGACAAGGCATTGAGTGCGGATGGAGCACGACCAACGCCACCAGTCTGGTCAGCCCGATTTGCTACGCCAAAGATCTGTTCAGCACCGCGAATTCCGTGGGGGCCCGCTTCGGCGACAATTACACCGGCACCAGCGGCCTCGGCAACAAGGCGGGGTTCCTGACCATCACGAACTCTTTCATCCTCCACAACTATCGCGACGTGTGGGGCCAGGTCTGGGACGACACCTGGAATTACCGCAGCAACAACATGGACATCCGCAGCAACTTCCTCACGCAGCCCAACCCGTTTCACCCGAGCAACGAGCTTTGGAATCCCGCGACGGACGCGGCACGGCTCGCGCCGTTCATGTCCACGCCGCCGACCGCGCCGGTGGGGATTGGACTTGGCCTGTGGAGGCTGGAGGTCAGCGCGGCTGATCTGACGAACGGCATTCCCGTGCGGCTGAGTTCCTTCACGACGCTGCCGGTCAGCGTCGGCTACACCATCGAGACGCCCGGCTCAATCTTGGCGAACGGCACCGTCAGTTTCGCCCCCGGCGAAACGGTTAAACACATCACCAATCTTCCGGCGCTGGTCGCGACCGAACCAACCTGGCGTGTCGTGTTGCAAAATCCTGCGGGGGGTGAAGTGACCGGCGCG
>JANNGC010000282.1:0-1679 GCA_031380445.1 Pedosphaera sp. | reverse complement strand
GTAATCTTCGAGGCGCTCGGGCAAAAGGTGCGTCTGCTCTCGATCCCAGCCGGTGCGAAAGTTCATGCGCCAACTCTGACGCGCTCACCCACCCATCCGATCAAAGGGCGTTTTGTTTTTCACACAGGCTCTGAACGCCGCGCTCCGCAATAACACTTCCACGCTGGACGCCATCTTCACCGTCCTGCAACTTTCCGCGACATTCCGGGTTCAACTACGGAGTGCGAGCTATGCCACAATTTTCTTATCGTGCGCGCCGCAAGACCGGCGAAGTCGTCCAAGGCGTCCTCGAGGTCGCCGACCGCGCCGCCGCGCTCGTGCAAATCGAGCGCCTCGGCCTCGTCCCCGTGATGGTGGACGGCGGACAGCGCGCCGTGGCCACCGCCACCGCGCAGGCGGCGGGACAGACCGGGCGTTCCATCCTGCCCGCCTCGTGGACGCGCAAGCGCGCGCGCAAGCCGAAGCTCCAGGAACTCGCCACCTACACCCAGCAGTTCGCCAATCTCCTCAACTCCGGCATGCCCCTCACGGTCGCGCTCAATTCCATGACGCACCTTGAATCCAAGGGCATCCCCGCCGAGATCAGCAAGGCGCTCAAGCAGGAAGTCATGGAAGGCCGTTCGCTCTCCGACGCGATGGCGAAGAACCGTCTCGTCTTCACCGACCTCTACATCAACATGGTGCGCGCAGGCGAACAGTCCGGCGCGCTCGTGGACGTATTGCGCCGTCTCGCGGATCATTACAACCGCTTCGCGGAAGTGCAGACGAAGTTCAAATCCGCGCTCATCTATCCGTGCGTCGTCGCGACCGTCGGCATTGGCATCGTGATTTTCTTCATGACCTTCATGCTGCCGCGCTTCCTGACCATCTTCGACGGACTGAAGGTGCCGCTGCCGATGGCCACGCAGATTCTCGTGGGCATCAGCCACATCTTCAGCACGTATTGGTGGCTGATGTTGCTAATCATCGCGACCGTGGTGCTGCTCTTCAAACGCTTCGCGGTCACGAAGGAAGGACGGCGAAAAATTGACGGTTGGAAATTGCACGCGCCGGTCTTCGGCAAGGTCGTTCGCCTGAACATCTTCGGACAGTTCGCGCGCACGCTCTCCACGCTGCTCATCAACGGCGTGCCCGTGCTCAACGCGCTGAAGATCACCGAGGAGATCATGCCGAACACGATCATCAAGGAGGCCATCGCGAACACGCGCACGGCGGTGACGGACGGCAAGTCGCTCGCGCAGCCGCTGGCCCAGAGCAAAATTTTTCCGCAGTTGATGATCGACCTCATCAAGATCGGCGAAGAAACGGGCGATGTCCCCGGGGCCTTGAAGAACGTGGCCGACACTTACGAAAGCGAGCTGACCCTCGCGCTGCGCGTGGTCACGAACCTGATCGAGCCGGCCATGATTATCGCGATGGCGCTGCTCGTGGGCTTCCTGCTCTTCAGCGTCTTGTCGGCGATGTTCTCCATCACTTCGAGCATTAACACGGGATGAAGACTGCTCAACAGTGGTCGGTGGTCGGTGGTCGGTCGCGGCTCGCCCGCAACGCCGGTGGGGCGAGACTCCGTCGAGCCGATGCTACCGCCGCAGGCGGCGCGAGCGAAGCGAGCATCTTCCCACGTGCCGAGGATGCTCGCTGCGCTCGCCTCGCTACGCTCGAAATGGGGTTCGACAGAG
>JANNGC010000124.1:0-5207 GCA_031380445.1 Pedosphaera sp. | reverse complement strand
CCGACAGCGGCTGCCTCTAAATTTCGACGGTGCCATCATCGCGGTGGAAGACACGCGCGAGGCGCTGGCCCGGCTCGCGGCGGAATATCGTCGCGACTTCACGCTGCCCGTCATCGCCGTCGGCGGCTCGAACGGCAAAACGACGACGAAGGAACTTATCGCGTCGGTGCTGCGCCAGAAACTTTCCACGCTCTGGAGCGAGGCGAGCTTCAACAACAACATCGGTGTGCCGCTCACGCTGCTGCGCCTCGAAGCGCATCACGAAGCGGCGGTGCTGGAAGTCGGCACGAATCATCCCGGCGAAATTGCCCCGCTGGTCGCGATGATTCAGCCGCGCTTCGGCGTCATCACGAGCATCGGGCGCGAGCATCTGGAATTTTTCGGCGACGTGAACGGCGTGGCGGAAGAGGAAGGCTGGCTGGCGGAACTGCTGCCCGCCGATGGCAAGCTGTTCATCAATGGCGACACGCTCTTCGCGGAAGCCGTGGCGCGTCGTTCGCGCGCGGCGGTGGTGCGAGTGGGTTTCAATGCCGGCAGCCACTGGCGCATCGGCAATCTCCGACTGGATGAAAGCGGCGTGGACTTCGATCTCGCCGCGCCGCTGGAAGATTTCTCCGGCGAGTATCGCGTGAATCTTCTGGGCCGCCATCAGGCGACAAACGCCGCGCTCGCCATCGCCATTGGCGCGGAACTCGGTTTGAGCGCGGAAGAAATTCGTCGCGGCCTCGTCTCCTGTCAGCCGCCGAAGATGCGCCTGCAAGTTTCCGAGCGGAACGGCGTGAAGATTCTCAACGACGCCTACAACGCCAACGCCGACTCGATGCTGGCCGCGCTCACGACCTTGAACGAATTCCCCTGCCGCGGTCAGCGCATCGCCGTGCTGGGTGACATGGCGGAACTCGGCGCACACAGCGCAGCCGCGCACGACGAAGTGGGCCGCAAGACCGCCGAACTCGGTGTGAGCCGCCTCGTGACGGTCGGGAAAATGGCGGGCGTGATCGCGCAGGCGGCGCGCGCCGCCGGATTGCGCGATGTGACGGAATGCCGCGATGTGGGCGAGGCGGCGGCGGCGTTGAAAAATACCACGCACGCGGGCGACGTGATTTTGCTCAAGGCTTCGCGAGTGACGGGGCTGGAAAAACTCTGCGAGGGCTTGGGCTGATGCTTTTTTACTTGAGCCAATACATTCTCAACGCGACACGCGGCACGAGCTGGGAGGACAACCTCTCCGGCTTGCGCGTGTTCCAATACATCACGTTCCGCAGCGCGGGCGCGGCGTTGACGGCGTTCGTCCTGAGCATGTGGCTCGGCCCGAAAGTAATCGCGGCGCTCCAGCGTTTGAAGTTCGGCCAGGACTACGTGGACAAGGCGGAGGAAGGCGGCTCGCTCGTTGCGCGCATTCTCAGCAAGAAGGGCACGCCGACGATGGGCGGAATTTTGATCGTGGCGGCAATGGATATTTCCGCCGTGCTCTGGGCGCAGTGGAATACTTTGGTTCAACTCACGCTGCTCTCGGTGCTCGTCTTCGCCGGACTCGGCTTCTACGACGACTACGCGAAAATCACCAAGCAGTCCGGCGCGGGCGCGGCGGCGAAAGTGAAACTTGTTGTGCAAGGCGTGCTCGGTTTGTTCATCGGTCTCTACCTGCTTTCGCTGCCTGCGACGCGCAGTCTCGTCACCGACATCATGGTGCCGTTCTACAAATATCCCGTCGCCAGCAGCGCGGTGCTCGGCGTGATCATCGTGATGCTCACGGTCGTCGGCAGCTCGAACGCGGTGAATCTCACCGACGGTCTCGACGGCCTGGCCATCGGCTGCACCATCATCGTCTCGATTGTTTTTCTGATCGTCACGTATCTCTCGGGCAACGCGGTTATGGCGAAGTATCTCCAGATTCCGCACGTCAGCGGGGCAGGTGAGCTGACGGTTTTTTGCGCGGCGATGATCGGCGCGGGCCTCGGCTTTCTCTGGTTCAACTGTCACCCGGCGAAAGTTTTCATGGGCGACACCGGCTCGCTCGCGCTGGGCGGCGCACTCGGGATAATTGCGGTCTTGATTCATCAGCCGTTTCTTCTTGTGATTGCGGGAGGAGTGTTCGTGGCGGAGGCGGGTTCGGTGATGCTTCAAACCACTTGGTTCAAATACACCAAACGAAAATACGGCGCGGGCCGTCGCATCTTTTTGATGTCCCCGCAGCATCATCACTTCGAGAAGAAGGGCTGGTACGAATCGCAGATCGTGACGCGGTTTTACATCCTGTGCGTGCTATGTGCGGTGGTCGCGCTGAGCACTTTGAAAATCAGATAACGAAACGCACGCGTGAAGAAGTTTCACGGCGCGCGTTTCACGAAAGACAAATTTATGTTCGCGATAGAAGACAAAAATGTGCTGGTCATCGGCCTCGGCCTGAGCGGCGTGGCGGCGGCGGAATTGCTGGTCGCGCGCGGCGGGCGCGTGGTGGCGGTGGACAGTGTGGACAACGCGGCCGCGCGCGAGGCGGCGGCGCGATTGCGCGCGCACGGTGTGCGCGTGGAACTCGGCGTGCGGAAATTGCCGCCGTTCACGCCCGCAATTGTTCGCGCGTCCATGAAGCCGGCGAAGGTTCCATCGCCCAGTCTCGCTTATGATTTTGCGGTCATCAGCCCCGGTGTGCCGCTGGACAATCCGCTTGTCGTGGAATTGCGCGCGAAGAAAATTCCGCTCATCGGCGAACTGGAACTCGGCTACCAGCAGTCCTTCGCGTTGAACATTTCCATCACCGGCACGAACGGCAAGACGACGACCACGGAACTCGTCGAGCGGGTGCTGACGATGAATGATCTTAAGACCCTCGCTGCCGGAAACATCGGCACGCCGCTCTGCGCCGTGGCGGATGAAACGCGCGCGTTGGATTACGTCACGTTGGAAGTCAGTTCGTTTCAGTTGGAGACGATCCAGATGTTTCGCCCCGCCGTCGCGGTGCTGATGAACCTCACGCCGGATCATCTCGACCGTTACGCGAGCATGGATGAATACGTGCGCGCGAAGGCGCGGCTGTTTGAGAACCAGGAGGCGTTCGACTGCGCGATCATCCAGAGCGAGGCGCTGGCGTATTTGAAAAAACTTGGCGTCCGCATTCCGTCGCGGCTCGTCACTTTCAGCGCCACAGATTCGACGGCGGATATTTATCTCGACCGCACTTTGATCATCAGCCGCGTTGAGGGCTGGACTGGCCCGCTGTTGAACATGGAAGACGTTCTCCTTCATGGCCCGCACAATGCGGAGAACATCATGGCGACGCTCGCCATCGGACGCGCGCTGCACATCCCGCTCGAAGGCGTCGTGAGCGCGATCAAGAGCTACAAGCCCGCGCCGCATCGTTGCGAATTCGTCGCGGAAGTGAACGGCGTGAAATTCGTCAACGACTCGAAAGCAACCAACGTGGACGCGGTCGCGAAGGCGCTCGAAGCAATGCCCAACGGCGAAAACCCGCGCGAGGCGAATGTCTGGCTGCTCGCCGGCGGCAAGGACAAGGGCTTCGATTATCACGAGCTGGGGCCGGTGCTGGCGCGCCGCGTGAAGAGCGCAATTTTGTTTGGCGAAACGGCGGGAAAAATTTGCGCGGCGTGGGACCGGTTTACTCCTTGCAGCACCGCGCCCGGTTTACTAGAAGCATTCGCGTCAGCGGTGGAGGAGGCGGTTCCCGGCGATGTGGTTTTGCTGTCGCCGGCGTGTTCGAGCTTCGATCAATTTCGAAATTATCAACACCGGGGTGAAGTGTTTCGCGAAGCCGTGGAACGACTCCGAAATTCCGCGCGGACGACAACCCAGGAACGTGGCGTGACGCCCAACGGCATTGTCGTTCCCATGACCGGTTTGATTTCCGCCACCAAGACGGCGGCGATGACTTTGACCCATTGAAGATTTGGCCCGGCGTTTTTTGAGGGAAAACGCCGGAACAAAAATAGAAAAAAACATCACCTCAGAAAGGACGCTCCTCCGGGAGCGCCGAAGAAAAAAATGAAAGAACCCAGTCCGTTAGTGCCGCAAGGCTCGTTTGAATCCCAGGCCCGTCGCAAGTCGCATGTCCGCATCGCCGTGTTCGGCATTCTCGCCGTCCACGTCGTCGTGCTCGGCGGTCTCCTGATCCTCGGCTGCAAGCGCGAGGACAAGCCCGCTGAAACCGCCGAGACGCCGCCGCCGATGACGAATGATCTGACGCCGCCGCCGTTTGGCTCGGATGTCGTCACGACCGCCGCCACGAATCTCGTCGCCGCTGCGACCAATGTCATCGGGGGCATTCCGCCCGTGGTGCCGCTGGTTGTCCCGCCCATCGTGCCGCCGCCGGACGCGGCTCCGGCCACGGAACACAAGATTGCCAAGGGCGAGAGCTTCTCGACGCTGGCCACGAAATATCATGTGAGCCTCAAGTCCATCGTGGACGCGAATCCGAACCTCGTGCCGACGAAGCTGAAAATCGGCGACGTGGTGAAGATTCCCGCGAAGTCCGCCGCGCCCGCTGCCACCGCTGGCACGACGACCGCCGCGCCTGACACCGCTGACAGCTACACCGTAAAATCCGGCGACGTGCTCGGCAGCATCGCCAAGAAGCACGGCACGTCCGTGCCGGAAATTCAAAAGCTCAACAACATGAGCACCACGCAAATCAAAGTGGGGCAGAAATTAAAACTGCCCGCGAAGTCCGCCCCTCCGGCGGGCGCGGTGCCTCCCGCTCAATAAATGGCGCGAACGCCGGGGCACCTCACCCCGGCGTTCGACTTTCGAGCGGATGAATTAAATCGTGAAACTGGCGACCACAGTTTTTGTGTTCTGCGTGGCGGCGCTGCTCGCGCTCGGCGCGGTCATGCTGTGCAGCGCGCCCGCCGGCGCGCGCTACTTCAACCAGCAGATGCTCTGGGAGGCGCTGGGCATCGTCGCCTGCGGCGCGGTCGCGTTCTTCGATTACCGCCGCCTCAAGCACGGGCGCATCCCGTGGGCCATCCTCGGACTCACGGTCTGGCTGCTCATCGCGGTGGTGGTGCCCGGACTCGGCGTCAGTCGTGGCGGCGCGCGGCGCTGGTTGAATTTTCATTTCATGATGTTCCAACCGTCCGAGCTGGCGAAGCTCACGCTCATCATTGTGCTCGCCGCCTACATCGAACGCTATGGCCGCCACATGCCGCTGCTCTGGAAACCGGCGATCATCAAGGGCCTCCTCTGGCCCGGCG
>JANNGC010000225.1:0-6194 GCA_031380445.1 Pedosphaera sp. | reverse complement strand
CGAAAGTTCATGCGCCAACTCTGACGCGCTCACCCACCCATCCGATCAAAGGGCGTTTTGTTTTTCACACAGGCTCTTCACGCCGCTTCACGGCCCGCAGGGGTGCGTATCTTCGACCTGGCGATGTCTTCGGGCGCGGGTGTTTTGACGGGGCGTGAACGCCGCGCTCCCCCCTGTTTGGCAAACAGGCCGCCTCAGCCAAGTACAGAAAAAAACGCCTCGCAGCGCGAGGCGTTCCACCTTGGAAAAATCGACGCGGTTATTTCTTCGCCAGCGCCTCGTCCACCGCCTTCACCACTTCCGGCGCGTCCGGCTTGGTGCGCGGGTCAATGCGCTTCACGACCTTGCCGTCGCGACCGACGAGGAACTTGCCGAAGTTCCAGCCCACGTCGCCGGGGAACGCCGCGCCCGGGCCGGACAGTTCCTTGTAGAGCGGATGCTGCTTCGCGCCCTTCACGTCCAGCTTGTCATACATCGGGAAGGTGACGGCATACTTGCTGGTGCAGAACTCTTTGATCTCCGCGTTGCTGCCCGCCTCCTGTCCGCCGAACTGGTTGCACGGGAAACCGAGGACCACGAAGCCCTTGTCCTTGTTCTTTTCGTAGAGCGCCTGAAGGCTGGAATACTGCGGCGTGTTGCCGCACTTGGAGGCGACGTTCACGATCATCAGGACTTTACCTTTGTGTTCCTTGAGCGTGGTGTCCTTGCCGTTGATGTCCTTGAGCGGGATGTCGTAGATGGATTGGGCGTTTAGCATGGTGGTGACGAAAAGAGTGGCGAGCAATGTGAGTGTTTTCATTGGGGCGGAGTATTTGGCGGGGCCGGGGAATGTCAATCGCAGGTTGGTCGGAGCGCGGACTTTCCAGTCCGCAGCCAGCCGCTGAGTGAGGCGGCGCAAGAACTGGCCGACGCCTTCCGTCGTTAGTGACTTGCTGCGGACTGGAAAGTCCGCGCGCCGTCCCGGACAAACCTGTGGACGCTTCGGACAGTGCGTGCTATTTCTTTTCCCAACACCGGACAGACGTTTTTATGAAAGCACGTTTCTTCCTCCTCTTGGGTCTCACTTGTTTCTTGGTCTCCGACGTCGCCGGGCAGGGGCGGTTTGCCTTCTTGTCCGCCACCCCCATCACCAATTTGCTCACGTCCCTCCGGGCCGGCCCCGACGTCCAGGTGGCGATGTATTACAACTTGAACACCAACGTCACGAGCACTTCGCAGCCCGGCTGGGTCTTGAACACGAACGCGGTGACGAACGTGAGTTCGAGCTTCCCCGGACGTTTCATTGGCGGAGAGCGCGCCGTTCCGGGTGTCGCGCACGGCACGACCATCGCCGTGTGCATCCGGGCGTGGAGTCCGCCATATCCGACTTGGGAGGCGCAGGATGCGAGATGGTATTGCGACCCGCAGCCGCGCGGTGAGTCGCGGGTGTTTTTGCTGCAACTAGCGGCGAGCAACGGGCCGCCCAGTTCCCTCGACAGCGCGGGGCTGGACGCAATTCGGATTGCGCCGCACTTCGGCATCCGCATCTGCGAGCCTTTGCTCCGGTTGCAACGAAGTGGCAGCAACGTGATTCTCCACATCAATGCCAACGGCCCGAGCGGCGGCGTTTTCAAAATCGAGTCGAACTCCAGCTTCGCCACCAATGGCTGGCAGCTCCGCACCAACCTCACCGCCCAGACGAACGTGACCTGGGTGGATTCACTCGGCTCAGGCTCGCCGCTGTTTTACCGCGTGCGGAACAGCGTGACTCCGTAGCGGCGGCGGCGCGCGGACTTTCCAGTCCGCAGCCAGCCACGGACTACGGAGGGTGCCGGCAAGTTCTTGCGCCGCCTCACTCAGCGACTTGCTGCGGACTGGAAAGTCCGCGCTCCGTTTAATCTCCTTGGCAACACGCCGCGCCAAGGCAAACTCCCGCCCCCGCAATTGCGCGGGCTGTTTACAAAAATGAACGCACCGACATCACCGACATCACTGCCCACCGTCCTCGTCAAACCAGGCGAAGCCGACCGCCTCCTTGCCGGACATCCCTGGCTCTACGAAGCCGGCATCCTCCGCGTGACCAGCGAACCGACCGACGGCGGCATCGTGCAGGTGAAGGATCACCGCCAGCGATTGCTTGGCGTGGGCTATTGGAATTCCAAGTCGCGCATCCGCGTCCGCGTCCTCGCGCCCGAGCGCGTCGAGGTCAACCAGGACTTCTTCGAGCAACGCATCCGCGAGGCGCTGGCCGTGCGCGCGAAGCACATGCCCGGTGCGAGTTCCTTCCGCGTCGTGAATGCCGAGAGCGATTTCCTCACCGGCCTCATCGTGGACAAATACGAGGACGTGCTGGTGCTGCAAATTTCCTCGCTCGGCATGGACTGCCGGAAGTCGGAAATCGTCGCCGCGCTCCAGAAAATTTTCTCCCCGCGCGCCATCATCGAACGCAGCGACGTGAACTCGCGGAAGTTCGAGGGCATGGAAGAATCGCGCGGCGTGCTCGCTGGCGAATTCGGCAACAATGGGGCCGCCAATCCGAACGAGACGACCGTGAAGCTGAACGGACTCTCCTTCGCGACCGATTTGATCGCCGGCCACAAAACCGGACTCTACCTCGACCAGCAGGTGAATTACGCCCGCGTTGCCGAACTCTGCTCCGGCGCGAACGTGCTCGACTGCTTCAGCTTCCTCGGAGGCTTCGCCATCCACGCCGCGAAGGCCGGAGCCGCGCAAGTCCACGGCCTCGACCAGAGCGCCGACGCCGTGGCCGCCGCGCAACGCAACGCCGTGACTAACGGGGTCGGGGACAAATGCACCTTTGAAACCGTGAACGTCTTCGACTGGCTCAAGACCGCGACCGCCGTCGCGCCGCACGAGCGCGTCATCCCGCGCTTCGACGTCATTGTGCTCGACCCGCCGTCGTTCACGCGCACGCGCGCCGCCGTCGGCGATGCGCTGCGTGGCTACAAGGAGATTCACCTGCGCGCGCTCAAGCTGCTCAAGCGCGGGGGCACGCTGGCGACCTTCTGCTGCTCGCATCACGTGGACGCGAATTTGTTCCAAGACGTGATTCTCTCCGCCGCCTTCGACGCGCGGAGAATGCTGCGCCGCGTGGCGACCTATTCGCAGTCGCCGGATCATCCGGTCATCCCGTCGATTCCTGAGACGGAGTATCTGAAGGGCTACGCCTTCGAAGTGGTGCGATAATTTTTAACCGCGCGACGGCGAAGCAAACTGGTGTTTGCTTACCGCGCGCATTTCCAAAAACATAGTGGCAATGCAAGAAATTGGCGCGCTCGACGGCGCGATACTCGTGGACAAACCGGCGGGCTGGACCTCGCACGACGTGGTGGCCAAGGTGCGGAATCATTTCCGCCTCGAAAAAGTCGGTCACTGCGGCACGCTCGATCCGAACGCGACCGGCCTGCTCATCCTCGTGCTCGGGCGTGGCACGAAGCTCTCAGAGAAACTGATGTCGTCAGACAAGGTTTACGAGGGCGAGGCGAAGTTCGGCGAGACCACCGACAGCTACGACGTGGACGGCGAGATTACCGCGACTTCGCCGGTCTGGCCGATGACGGTCGAGCAGTTGAACTTGGAGGCCGACAAATTTCTCGGCGACCTGATGCAAAAGCCTCCGATGGTTTCCGCCGTTAAAATCGGCGGCGTGCCGCTCTACAAGCTCGCGCGCCAAGGCAAGGAAGTAGAGCGCAAGGAACGCATGGTCCACATCTACACCTACCGTTTCACCGCCTACACCGAACCAGTCGGCGTCTTCCGCGTGGCCTGCACCAAGGGAACCTACGTGCGTTCGCTCGTGCATGACATTGGACAGAAGCTCGGCTGCGGCGCGCACTTGAAATCCCTGCGCCGGCTCGACTCCGGGAAGTTTTCCGTGAACGACGCGAAGCCGCTCGACGAAATTCTGAAATGGACCACGGCGGAACTGACCAAGCACGTCATTCCGTTCTTCCAACTGGTGCGCGCCGAATAAACTCCCAGCTATGCAGACGCTGCACAGCGCAGAAGGTTTTCGCTCCGGTGGACGGAAAGTGTCCGTCGCCATCGGCACCTTCGACGGCGTGCATCTTGGGCATCAGCAAGTCATCCGGCAGGCCGTCGCGGACGCGCGGCAGCACGAGGGACTCGCTGTGGTCGTCACCTTTGACCGCCATCCGAACAGCATCGTCGCGCCGGACCGCGTGCCGCCGCAGATTTATTCCCAGCCGCAAAAGCTTCGCGCCCTGGCATCGCTCGGCGCAGACGCCACGCTGGTCATTCCGTTCACGCGCGAGTTCAGCGCGCTGCCGGCGGAGGATTTTATCCGCGCGCTCGTCCAGCAACTCGCGCCGGTGCAGAGCGTGTGCGTGGGCAGTTCGTTTGTCTTTGGCCGCAAGCGGAGTGGCGACGTGGCCTTGCTGCAACGGCTCGGCGCGGAACTGAACTTTGTCGTGCATGGGCTTGCGGCTGTCGCGCTCGATGGCGAAATGGTCAGCAGCACGCGCATCCGCGAGGCTCTGCGCGCGGGCGAAATCAACCGCGCCTCGCAGATGCTCGGTCGCGAATACGCCCTCGCCGGAACGGTGACGCACGGCGACGAGGTGGGCCGCCAGCTCGGCTTCCCGACCGCAAACCTCGACGCGCGCGGCCTGCTGGTGCCGCCGAACGGAGTTTATGCCGCGCACGCGCGCGTGGCCGGAGCGCAGCATCGCGCGGCGGTGAACATCGGCACGCGGCCCACGCTGGCGTCCGCTGTTCCCGAGCTGCGCGTCGAGGCGCACCTGCTGGATTTCAGCGGCGATCTTTACGGCCAGGAAATGGAACTAACCTTCGTGGCTAAACTGCGCGACGAGCAGAAGTTTTCCTCGCTGCAAGAATTGCAGGCGCAAATCGCCCGCGACGTGACGGCGGCGCGCGGGAAGTTTTGACGGAGCGCGGGCTTTCCAGCCCGCAGCAACGTAGAATGGAGAACGGTGTTCGCAAGTTCTTGCGCCCTCGACGAGCAAACATTGCTGCGGATTGGAAAACCCGCGCTTCCGTCAGTGTGGCCGGGTTTTTTCTCGCGTGAAACCGGCATCCAAGCCACATTCCTCCGAACCTGAACGCCATGCCCTTGCGCCAAATTAAAATCGTCGCGTCGCTGCTTCTGATGCTGGCGGCCGTGGCGTTGCTCGCCTCCCGCTACTATTTTTCCACGCCGAAGATCGAGGCGCGGCCGCACGCCGGCATTGGCGAGGCGCTGGCGGAGCGCGTGGGACAACTCGGCGGCAAAGGGCGCGTCGTGCTCATCGTGCCGGACACTTCGGAGGGCAAATTTCCCGGCGCGGCCATTCAGTTGCAGGCGTTTCACGCGGCGCTGCGGCGTGCGAACCAGAGCGTCGCGCTCACAAACGTGGTGAAGATTGATCCCAACCGCGTGCTGCGCGCGCCGCCCGGCGACTTCACGGACTTGCTGAAAAAATTGAGCGATGCGGACGTCGTTGTTTCGCTGCTCGGCCCGCCGGTCTTGAGCGGCGACCAGAAGGCGCGCCTGGGCGAGAAGCATCCGAAGATCATCGCCGTCTGCACGGGCGACCTGCCGAAGCAGGTGAATTTGAAAACCATTTTCGCGGAGCAGTTTCTGCACGCCGCGATCATCAGCCGCCCCGGCGTGGGACTGACGACGCCCACGTCGGAGAATCCGTCGGACTGGTTTCAGCATTACTTCCTCTGGGTCACGCCGCAGAGCCTGGCGGATTTGCCGGAAGGCGGGGGGAAGTGAACACCATGAAAACTCTTCCGAAGAATTTACCGGCCCGCGCCTTCACCTTCCCCGATCTGCTGCTCGTGGTCGCCGTGCTGTTTCTGCTGCTCGCGCTGGCGCTGCCGATGTGGTCGAACGCTCGCTCACGCGGACGCCAATCGGTCTGCCAGTCGAATTTGAAAAGCGTCTCCGGCGCGCTGCTGAACTTTGACCAGAGCGAAGGCCGCCTGCCGCAGGAAGCGCCCGGCATGAAGGGCGCCCTCTGGTGGTTCTACAAAGAATTGATCAAAGGCGACCTGGGGTTGAAGGGTCTGTCCTCGCCAGCGGACAAGGTCTTCGCGTGTCCGGACGACCGGGGCTACGAGGACAAGAAGCCGTTCCGCTCGCTCGCGAAATTTGACTACGGCAGCTACAACTTCAATGGCGTCAATCTGCCCGGCGTGCCGAACATCGCCGGCCGCGCGGCGAGCAG
>JANNGC010000217.1:0-6080 GCA_031380445.1 Pedosphaera sp. | reverse complement strand
CGATCACGAACGGATCATTGAGCAGCGCCAGCGACTGCGCGGGCACGTTGGTCACGTCGCGCTTGCCCAGCGTGGTGAACGGCTTCGGCGCGTCGAAAGTTTCCAGGAACGGACTGAGAAAATTCCGGCGCACCATGAGATACACGCTGCGCCGCCGTTGCTGCGCGGGCGCAGCCAGCGCGTTGACGCCGGGGCCGAACACACTCGTGTCCAGCCGTCCGCTGATCGCGAGCAGCGCGTCGCGGATGGACTCCGCCTCCACGCGCCGCGTGCGCGCGTGTGAGAGCAGGAGGTTGTCCGGATCAATCTCCGCCGCCCGCGCCGACACTTCGCTCGACATTTGGTAAGCGCGCGTGGTGACGAGATGGCGAATCAACTCTTTCGACGACCAGTCTTGCTCGACGAACTTCGTCGCGAGGAAATCCAGCAACTCCGGATGCGACGGCTTCTCGCCGAGCCGCCCAAAGTTATCGACTGTCGCCACCAGTCCGCGTCCGAACAGGTGATGCCACACGCGATTGACTAGCACGCGCGCCGTGAGTGGATTCGCCGCGCTCGCAATGTCGTTCGCGAGTTCGAGACGCCCGCTGAGTTTCGTGTCGTAGCGGCGCGTGGAAACGAGTTGCAGGTAGCCGCGCGGCTCGGGGGCCAGCGGCTTCAAATGATCGCCCCGCGACAGCAATGGCGCATTGTAGGCCGCTGTTTCCAACACGCCCGGGGCGCGACGAGAGGACGGAATGTCCGCTTCGAGCTTGCGATACTCCGCGATGAGCGAGGTCACTTCCGGCAACTCCTTCACGTTCGCGGGCAACAATCCGCCGCGCAGGAATGCGTCGAGGAACACGCGCTGCTCCTCGCTCATGGCATCACCGCGCCACGCGGCGATGGCGGCGGCGAGCTGCTCGCCGAGTCGTTTGGCCAGCGCCTCCGCTGACCTCGGAGCGCCGCCCGCGGCCACCAAAGTGTTCGGTGTGATCTCCTCCTTCGGAACAGATTTGGCATCGTGAAACACCACGCGCTCGACGCCGAAGAACGAGCGTTCGCCCGGGCCGGTCGCTCCGCGATTGCGCGAGGTCAGTTCCGCCGCCGTCGCGAACTCCAGATACGCCATGCCGCCCTTGCGATACGTCGTGTCGATCCGCACCCAGGTCGGCGCGTCGCTCTTGAGATCCGCCGCCGGATAAATGTTCCCCTGGCCGAGCGGGTAGTTATCAAGCACAAGCCGCACGCCCGCGCCTTTGCCGCCGATGACGCGCACGCTGATGTTGTCATTGGTGATTTTGAAACGCGGTGATGCGAACACGCCGTGGTGCTTCTGCGACAACCGATGCGAGAACACACCGGCTGGCCAAAGTCCGCTGACGATGCGGTCGCCTTCCGGCTCGATGGCGAACTCGCCGGGCTGCGCGAACGCCTCGGGTGGATTCACTCCGTGACGAAACCACTCGTTCACGCCATCGCCTCGAAAATCCCACGCCGTGCGGAATGTCTCCGCGTTGAATTTTTGCCGCGCGGCGACTTCGTTCGTTTGCTTCTGCACGAAGGTCTGCCAGCCGACGGCGAACGCGTCGCCCGTTTTGTCGCGCAGTTGGAACCACGCCGTGAGCGGATGATTCTCATTCTTCGCCGCCGCCTCGAAGGCCGCGAGCAGTCGGGTGCGCGCGGCGTCACGCTCCGCGTAATCGGGAAACTGTTTCGCCAGCGTCGCGCGCTGACTGGCGATCTCGGCGGTCAGGCGCGCACGCTCGGCCTGTTGTTCCGGCGTGAGCGCCTTGGCAATGGCGGCGGGCGAAATCAATCCCGGCCCGGCGCTGAACGACGCTTTCACTTCTTTCGCCGTGAGCGCGCGATCGTAAATTCGCGCCTCCTCAATCTCCCCCGCGAAGAAGGCGTTGCCGCCGCCCGTGTGCCGCTGGCCGAGCAGCACGCGCGCGGTTTTCGCCGCGAAGGTTTGCAACTCCTTGCCCTCGCCGGATGGCGTCCACGCTGCGCCGTGGGCCACGCCATTGCGGAAGATCGCGATGCTGTGGTCCGCGCGATAAACGATGGCGAGGTGAACGAGTTCGCCGGGCTTGGCGGTTTCCTCCGGGGCTTTGAGATTCTTGCCGCGCCGAAAAAGGTCGCTGCCGGCCATCCATTGGCGCGGCTCTTTCTCGGCGAAGACAATTGAATCGAACACCGCGCCGTTCTGCGATTCGACCGTGACCACACCACCGCCGCCTTGCTCCAAGTTTGCGGGCGCCACCCACGTCTCCAGCGTCTTCTCGCGCAACGCACGCTCCAGCGGCGCGGTGCGGAGGAACGCGCCTTGGCCATCCAGAATCAGCCGTCCGTTGCGAACCACCGCGCCGCCTCGCAACTCACCGTGCAATTTTCCGACCGCATCACGCGCATCAGTGTCAAACGTCCACGCGGCGACTGGCAGCGTGCCCCCGGCGTCCCGCCGGGTGGAGGCGTCCGATTTTTCCACAGCACTCGACTCGTCCACACGCCCACCCGGCGGGACGCCGGGGGCACGTTGCTGGCGCACCGCTTCACGCCCCGCGAGGTCAATGGCCGCGATTCCTTTCTCCAATTCTCCGACGCGCGTTTGGAATTCATCGCCGGGAATCGCCAGGCGGTTTGTGCCCGCAAGAAGCTGCGCCGTGAGTTCACGCGCGGATTTCTCCCAGGCTTGCGCCACGCCCGCTTTGATTTCGCGCTTCAACTTCTCCAGTTCCACGCGATGCACACGCAACCGCTCGGGCTGATCGATCGTGAGTTGCGTCGGGCGCACGCTGGCGAAGATGCCGTGCAGCGCGTAGTAGTCGCGCTCGCTGATGGGGTCGAACTTGTGATTGTGGCAACGCGCGCAGGACGTTGTGAGTCCTTGGAACGCTTTCGAGACGACGTCGATCTGGCTGTCCACGGTCTTGATTTGTTCGTCGAGCGTGTCCACAGGATTGAAGCCGTGCTCGACGAGCCGGAAGTGCGCGAGACCGAGCAGCGACTCGTTGATGCCCTCGGTTTCGTTCCAGCGCGGCTTCGTGAGCAAATCGCCGGCGAGGTGTTCGCGGATGAGTTGATCCCACCGCACATCACTGTTGAAGGCGCGGATCAGGTAGTCGCGATACCGCCAAGCGTTCGGAATCTCCGGATCGCCCTCACTGCCGTGCGTCTCGGCGAAACGCATCAAATCCATCCAGTGCCGCGCCCAGTGTTCGCCGAAGCGCGGTGAACTCAGCAATCGATCCACGACTTTCGCGTAGGCATCGGGCGCGTTGTCTTCGAGAAACGCACGAACCTCGTCCGTCGTGGGCGGCAGGCCGGTGAGCGTGAACGTGAGGCGGCGAAGCAGTGTGCGACGTTCGGACGGTGCAGCGGGCTGAAGCCCGCGCTCCTCGATCTTCGCGAGGAGAAATTGATCCACGGGATGCGCGGACCACGCGGTGTTCGTCACGACGGGCGGCGCGACCTTTTGCACCGGCTTGAAGCTCCACCAGTCCTTGCGTGCGGTGAAGGTCGCTTCCCATCCCTTGTTGCTCGTCACCGCTTCGCTCGCGGGCTGGTCGCGCGGATCAGGCGCGCCATCGTTCACCCATTTAACAAAGTCCGCGATCACCGCGTCGCTCAGCTTCGGACGATCCTTCGGCATCGCGGAGTCAGGGTCGTCGTGGCGGATGGATTGGATGAGCAAACTCTTCTTCGCGTCGCCGATGATGATGGCCGGGCCGGAGTCGCCGCCCTTGAGCAGACCATCGCGAGAATCCACGCGCAATTTACCCTTCTGCTTCTGCGCGCCGTGGCACTCGTAGCATTCATTGGCGAGCAGCGGGCGGATGCGCTGCTCGAAGAACTCAAGCTGCGCGGGCGTCGGCGCGGCGGCACGCACGAGCCACGGCAGCAGGCTGAGAATGATGACCGTCCATTTCATTTCGGAAAACGTATCACGCTGGGCATTGCACCCGACTCAGACGCGCAATCCGCGGCACTCGTTCAATGGCATTCTTCATCGGAGCGCGGACCGCCGAGTCCGCGTGTCTCTGGAACGGGAAACCGATTTGCCGCAGAGGCGCAGAGACGCAGAGACGCAGAGACGCAGAGAGGGACAGGGGATTTTTTTCCTCCGCGCCTCTGCGGTAAATAGTCAGCCCTCACTTTCTCGGGCTTGGGAAGAGCAGGTGAGTCCGACCTCTCGGTCATTTTATGATCGCGCGGACTCGGCGGTCCGCGCTCCGGCTCGCCACGGGGCGGCGCTCATGGTTTCATCCGCGCGTGCAACGCATCATCGTCATCACCGGCACGGACACGGGTGTGGGCAAGACCGTGCTGACCGCGTGGCTCGCGGCGCATCTGCGCGCGCGTGGCGCGAGCGTGGCGGCGTTGAAACCGATCTGCTCGGGCGGACGCGAGGATGCGCGCGCGTTGCATCAGGCGTTGGGCGGAGCGCTGACCTTGGATGAGATCAACCCGTGGCATTTTCGCGCGCCCCTCGCGCCCTTGCTCGCGGCGCGGAAGGAGCGTCGCACAGTTCAACTCCCGGAAGTCATCAAGCATATCCGCTCCATCGCCCGCCGGTTCGACATCGTGCTGGTGGAAGGCGCGGGCGGACTGCTCAGTCCGCTCGGCGAAAAGTTCAGCACGCGCGACTGGATCACGGCCTTGCGTGCGGAAGTCATCGTCGTGGGGCGTAATCAGCTCGGCGTGGTGAATCATTTGCGGCTCACGCGGGAGGCATTGCCGCCGCGCGCGGCGGCGGGCGCGAAAATTGTTTTAATGTCGCCGCCGCGACCGACGGCGGCGAGCCGCACGAATCTTGAACTCGTTCGTGAACTCATCCGTCCGGCTTCTCTGGCGGTCTTGCCGTGGCGCGGCGGGGTGAAGGACAGAAAGGACGGAAGTGTGGAGGGGGATGCACCGCTCCAGAAGGCATTGCGCGCGCTGTTGCGGGCGCGGCGCGCCGGTTGAAAACCCGCGCGACATGGGAACGACTTTTTCCGTGCTTGTTCGCGCGAAGCTGGTTTATTCGGCCCCGTCGTGGATTCACAACAACTCGAAAAACTTCGCATCCGTTCGGAAAGCAAACAACGCCGCCGGGGCACGCCGTGGCTTATTTTCGGAGTGGTCATCCTCGCGACGGCGGCCGCGCTCTACTTCGCTTTCGCGCGCGGAAAGAATCCGCGCGTCGCGAGCGGCTCGCCGGACAAGAATTCTCCCCCCAAGACCGCCGCGACCGATGCTCCGACCAACGCCGTGATCTCCGGCTCGGCTTCCGACTCCGCCCTGACCGTCAGCGGCTACATCGTGAACCGCGAGCGCATCGAGATTTCGCCGCGCTTCCTCGGCGTGGTGAAATGGATCGGCGTGAAGAAAGGCGACTCCGTGACGAACGGCCAGGTCGTGGTGCTGCTCGATGACGCCGAGCAGAAAGCCCGCGTGCTCGAAAGCGAGGCGCAGATTGCGAACGCGAAAATCGCCGTGGAGAAAGCCGAGATTGATTACCGCCGCGTCAACGAACTGATCGCGCTCAACATCGAGACCAAACAAATCGAAGACGAAACGCGCCTGCGTGTGGCCGCCGCCAAAGCCTCGCTGGCGCAGGCCGAAGCGGGCGCGCAACTCTGGCGCACTTATCTGGAATGGACGGTCATCCGCTCACCGATCAGCGGCGTGGTCTTGGAGAAGCTCGTGGACCAAGGCGAACTGGTAACGCCGCAGAGTTTCGGCGGCGGGCGCGGGCCGAGCACCGCCTTTCTCGCCGTGGCCGACCCGAACGACTTGCAGGTCGAGATCGATTTGAACGAAGCCGACGTGGCGAAAGTTTCACTCAATCAGGAATGCCGCGTCAGTCCCGAGGCGTATCCCGACAAGACCTATCGCGGCTACGTGGCCGAGATGGCCCCGGAGGCCAGTCGTCAGAAAGGCACGCTGCAACTCAAGGTGCAAATCCGCGACCCGGACAAGTTCCTGACGCCTGAACTGACGGCGAAGGTGGAGTTTTTGAAACGGTGAGGTTCTGGTAATGCTCGGGCGTCGTCGCTCCGCGCGCGCCGGGCCATGACTCGACGATACGTTCACGAACTAGCTGACGCCTCACACGG
>JANNGC010000184.1:0-1755 GCA_031380445.1 Pedosphaera sp. | reverse complement strand
TTGCTCGCGCGTGTCGGGCAAAAAGCGGAAGAACAAACCGTCGCTGCGATCCTCGGTTTCATAGACCGCGCCGCTGCGCGGATCGACGGCGATGGCTTCGTGGCGGAAGCGGCCCATCGCTTTGAGCGGAATCGGATCGGCGAGCGCGGGCTTGTCCGTCGGCTTCACTTCAAAGTTCCAGCCGTGGTCGCGCTCCATCGGATCGTCGGGCGTCTGGCCGCCGTCGTTGGGCTTGGTCGTGTCCTCTTCGCAAGTGACCCAGGTGCCCCACGGCGTGACGCCGCCCGCGCAGTTGCGCATTGTGCCGGCGAGGCTGAGGAAATGGCGTTCGAGCTTCTGCTCCTTGGTGTTGAAGACGAGCGTGGTGGTGCCGCCGAGGGCAGGTTTCTTGCCTTTGCCCGCATCGAAGATTTTATCGCGCGGCACCTTGCGGAGCAGCGTGCGCTTGGAGCCGAACGCGCCCGCCTCAGTGGTTTCGTTGCCGAGTTCGTGGTTGCGGATGAGAATCGTGCGTCCGCCCGAACCAGCGAACGCGCCCATGCCGTCGTGCTTGCCAGGCACGAGCAGACCGTCGTCCATCTTGTCGCCGGTCTCCGAGCAAAGCGTGTAACGGAAGCCGGGCGGCAGATCGATGGTGCCGTAGAAATCGGTTTCGAGTTTCTTGTCGAGTTCGCCCGCGCTCTCGGCGAAGGCGGGCAGCGTGGCGAATCGTTGCAGGCCGGCGAAGGCCAGCGTGACGATGCTGGAGCGGGCGAGGAACGAACGGCGGCTGAGGTCTTTCATAAGGCGTGGACTTTGGATTCGGGTTTGAGTGCGGCGGACGGCGCGGCCGCCTTGGTTTGTTTGGGTGGAAAATATTTCTCGATCGTCGCGCGGCTGGGTGCCTTCGAGAACAGCGATCCGGCGACCATGAAGAAAGCCGACCCGAGCACCATCGGCATCACGGGCAGATAGCCATACACCAGGACGTTGCCGGGGCTGCGGAGGAAGAGGTCGCCGAGCACGGGGAAGATCTGCACGAGCGGCTGGCCGGGCTTGGGCGCCATGCCGGTGGACATTTCGTAGAGATACCACGAACCGGCCATCGTGGCGGTCACCCAAAGGGCCGACGCGAGCGCGCCCCACTTGGTGCTGCGCTTCCAGAAGAGCGCGGCCAACATCACAGGTGCCAGCGCCGCGAAGCCTGAGAAGGCAAAGCGGATGGCGAGTTCGAAGATGCCCGCCTTGTCCTCCAGCGCGAGCGCAATGAGGTAGGCGAGCACGGTGATGGCCACGACAAACCCGCGACCAGTCCAGACGACCGTCGATTCCTTGAAGCGATTCGCGCCAGCGTAGTAGGACACGATGTCTTTGGTGAACATCGTGCAGAGCGCGAGAATCTGGGAGTCGGTCGCCATCACGCACGCCATGATGGCCGCGCCAAGGAAGCCCGCGACGATGACGCCGGTGTTCGCGGTCAGCAGGCGGAGGATCACATCATCCGACTCGCCGGGTTTGAGGCCGGGGAATTGATCCGCCGCCACGAGTCCGAGGAAAACGCTCGGCAGCCAGATGGCAGCGATGCAGAGCGGGTAAAAAATGACGGTCTTCTTGAACGCGGTCACTTTTTCGGCGGTCATGCACATGATGGCGATGTGCGGAAACATGATGGCCGAGAGCGGAATGAAGGTGTAGCTGAAGAATTCTTGCGGCGAAATGCGCGCGCGCGTGAGCAGGCCCTCGGTCTTCGGATTGGCCGCGAGCCGTTCGACGATG
>JANNGC010000160.1:0-8820 GCA_031380445.1 Pedosphaera sp. | reverse complement strand
AGCCCACAGCGGCTACGCGCGGTCCGGGCCGGACTTGTAATGGCTGCCCACCGCGCCACTCGCGACCATCGTCGGGCATCCGTTCGAAGGCGTGGCGGCGGACGCGCGCGGCCGGATGCACGCCACGCCCGTGCGCGCGATTTCGTGGCAGCGCGACGGCACGAACTGGATTTACACCACGACGAACGTGAAGGCGCATCCGGGCATGGAGGGCGGGCCGGTCTGCGTTCCGCACACGAACGGCGTGTGGTATCCGGCGGGCATTTATCTCGGCGGCTCGAACGAGACGGTGGTGCGGGCGATTGACGAGTCCGTGCATGCCTTGATCCTGAATACCTTCAGTCAAGGCGCGCTGGCGCGGGCCACTGCCGGCGAGCCGCCCCGTCTCGCGACCGACTGCCCGAGCTGTTCGCCCGGCATTTACGCCACGCTGGAAGTGAGTTTAAGCCCCACGAACATTGGCGCGCTCGGCGGCGGCTTCCGTTTTCGGAACACGACCAACGGCGTGATCTATCGCGAGCCGTTCAACCGCTTCTTCGTGCTCGGCAACGTGCCGTGGACCATTGATTTCCTGCCCGCGCCACATTCGCTCGCGCCCGTCACGCGCACGCTCACCACGACGGCTGGCCAGACCAGCAAGACGACGGGACACTACAAATCGTGGGGCCGGATGAGCCACGCCGACGGCCACCCACAGGTGCTTGGCTCCAGCGGCAGCGTGTATCGCATTGATTTCAAACCCGCGCTGACCACGAACGCATGGACACCGGTGCGCACGCAGACCGTGGGCAGCGCAGGCGTGACGCTCACGAACCTTGTCCCCGGCGCGAGCAACGCCTTCTTCCGCGCCGTGCTGCTGCCGTAAGCCGGCTCGCCTGGGCAAGCCGGCTTCCAGCCGGCGTGTTTCTCAAACATTTTGCCGGCGTGCCGGCCGTGCTGCTGCCGCCCCAACGCTTCATCCTCGCCACGCCTTGCTGATGGCCGGGCCGCTGTTTAGCGTCTGACCCATCGGGCGGAGCAACGCCCCTGAATTATGATGAATCGGAAACTTTTCTCGTCGTTGACATCGCGTGTCTTTGGAGCGCCGGTCTCCGACCTGGCGCGTTCGTCGTTCAGCAGCGAGCCGCGCCGGAGACCGGCGCTCCATTGGAGTCTCGTTTGCGTTCTGGGTTTTCTGTTGTTGAGAGCGCCCGCGGCGGACACCAACGGCTTCGCGGTGAAGTTCACTTCGGCGGACGGAAAAGTTTCAGACACGATGGTGCTGCCGAATCTCTGGCTCTACGTCGAGGGCGGACAGGCGGCGACGCCGTTTCTGCCGCCGGGGAAATTCACCGCCGTCTTCGAGGGCAGCATCAATGGCGACTTGCGGGCGAATTACATTTTCAAGGCGGAGGAACTGGGCGGCGCGCTCAAGCTGGAAATCAACGGCAAGGTCGTGCTCGACGCGACGGCTCCGAATGCCTTGAGCGAATCGGTGCAGATCAACAAGGGCGCAAACGCGGTGCGCGCCACATTCACCAGCGCGGGCAGCGGGGATTCCGCCCTGCGCGTGGGCTGGACGGAGAAGGGGACGAACGTGAATCCGATTCCGAACGGCATCATCACGCACGCGGTCACGCCGGAGTTGCTGAAGGCGCAACTGATCTATGAAGGGCGCGAGCTGTTCCTGGAGAACCGTTGCGCGAAGTGTCACACGGAGAAATTCACTTCGCCCGTGCCGGAGCTGGCGATGGACGCGCCAACGCTTGACGGACTTGGCGCGCGGCGAAATCACGACTGGCTGGCGAAGTGGATTCTCGATCCGAAGTCCACGCGCGCGAGCGTTCACATGCCGAAGCTGCTGCATGGACCGAAGGCGAAGGAGGACGCGGAGGCGATGGCGGCGTATCTGAGTTCCCTTCCGACCGGCATCTTGGAAGATGCGCAGTTCCGGAAAGTCGTGGCGGAACTGGCTGTGAAACTCCCCAACAAGGAAAACACAAAAGCCGTCGAGGAAATCGCCAGGCGCTCCGGCGCAAACGCGAAACCTGCCGGCGAAGAAAATGCCGCGCCCGCCGACTCGAATCACGAACGCAAGCCGATCTTCGAGCGGCTGCATTGCGTCAGTTGCCACAACGCGCCCGACAAGACTGAGAACGAGGCGACAAAGATTTCCCTCAAGCACGTCGGCGAGAAATTCCGCGCGGGCCAGCTCGCAGAGTTTTTGAAAACACCAGAGCAGCACTTCGCGTGGATTCGGATGCCGAACTTCAAACTGGCGGACGCGGAGGCGAAGGAGCTCTCAGAGTTCCTGCTGAAGCATGCGGACAAGGCAGAAGCGAAAGCCGCGCCCACGGACAAGGCGCTGATCGAGCGCGGCCAGTTGCTCGTGCAGAGCGCAGGGTGCCTGAACTGTCACACGGCCTCGAAACTGGAAAACAAATTCACCGCACCCGCGCTGGCGAAACTCGCGAAGGAAGCGAAGGGCTGCCTGGCGGAGAAGCGTGATGAGAAATCGAAAGCGCCCGACTTCGCCTTCAACTCGAAAGAACGCGAGGCGCTCGCGGCGTTCGTGAAGACCGACTTCGCCTCGCTCTCGCGCCATAGCCCGCTGGAGTTTGCCGCGCGCGAGACGCGGCTGCTCAGTTGCACGGCGTGTCACGGACACATCGAGTTGGTGCCGGGCTTTGACGAACTGGGCGGGAAACTAAAACCGGAATGGGCGGCGGCGTTCATCGGCGGCGAGCCGTTCAAGGTGCGTGCGGACATTCATCCAAAGGGCGAACCGTGGGTGGATGCGCGGATGCCGGCGTTCAAGTCGCGCGCCAAGCTGCTCGCCGAAGCAATGGCCATGCAGCAGGGCTACGCGCCGACGACTCGCGCGGAAGGCGCGATTGACGAGGAGGCCGCGAAGATCGGCCACAAGATGATCGGCAAGGACAACGGCCTCTCGTGCATCTCCTGCCATGCGATCAATGAGCTGCCCGCGTTGGAAGTCTTCGAGAGTGAGGGCGTGAATTTCGGCCTGACCGGCGCGCGTCTGCTCAAGCCGTATTTCTTCCGCTGGATGCGCGCGCCGCTCGCCGTGGATCCGCAGACGAAGATGCCCGGCTACTTCGAGGACGGCAAAAGTGCGCTCACCGATTATTACGAAGGCGACGCGGAGAAGCAGATCAACGCGCTCTACGAATACATCCGCCAGGCCGAGAAGATGGCCGCGCCGGCGACGGGGCAGTGAGCGTGGAAACCTCGGGACGCAACTCGACGCCTGCGACGGCTCCCTCTCCCCGCAGCGGAGCGCGGGGAGAGGGCTGGGGAGAGGGGCGGTTGAGCCGTGCCGGACGGATGGTTTCGTGGACTCCTCCTCTCCCCGGCCCTCTCCTCCATTCCGAATGGAGGAGGGGGAGTTTGATCCGTGGGTTCAGTTGCGTCGAAGCCTTTGCACCTCGTACCTTTTCCTTGGCTTGCCCGCGCGCGGCTCGTAACCATGCGCCTCGCCCGTTCAACAGATGCAAGCGCCGCCGCTCAAACTCGTTCTGCTCATGCCGGTCTTCGATGACTGGCCGTGCGCGCGGCTGATGATTCAAAAACTGGACGCCGCGCTCGCCACCTCACCCGTGACGGCCCGCGTGCTCCTGATTGATGACGGTTCACCGAGCCAGCCCGCCGCGCCATTCCTCTCCGAGCCTTTGAAAAATCTGCGCGGTGTTGAAAGACTTCGCCTGCGCCGCAATCTCGGCCACCAGCGCGCCATCGCCATCGGGCTTTCCTTCCTCGCGGCGGAACGCGACTGCGACGCGGTGCTGGTGCTGGACGCGGACGGCGAAGACAGCCCGGACGATGTGCCGCGTTTGATTCAAAAATTTCTGGAACTGAACGGCACGCACGTCGTGTTCGCCGAACGCGCGCGCCGCTCGGAGCGATTCACCTTCCGCATTTGCTACCAAGCCTACCGCGTGCTGCACCGGCTGCTCACCGGACTCGCGGTCAAGGTCGGCAACTTCAGCATCCTCGGGCGCGCGCATCTCGGCACGCTCTCGGTGGCGTCCGATTTGTGGAATCACTACGCCGCCACCGTGTTCAAAGTCCGTCTGCCCGTGGCTTTTCTGCCCACGGCGCGCGCGCCGCGTCTGGCCGGAGAATCGAAACTTAATTTCGTCAGCCTCGTCGTCCACGGACTCAGCGCGATGTCCGTGTTCGCCGAGACGGTGGGCGTGCGGCTCATGCTCGGGATCGGCGCGCTGATGGCCCTGAGCCTCGCGCTCGTCGTGGTCGTCACGGTCGTGCGGCTCGGCACACCGCTGGCCATTCCCGGCTGGGCGACGTCCGCCGCCGGACTGCTGCTCATCCTCGCGCTGCAACTGTTCACACTCGTGGTCGGCCTGACTTTCTCCGTGCTGTTCAACCGCAACAACCTGACCTTCCTGCCCGTGCGCGATTACCGTTTTTTCATCGGCGACGTGACCAGCGATTATGACCGGGCCGGATGATTTCAATTACGTCGGCGGCGAACTGGGCCTCTTCGCCCACGCCACCAACTGGAAAAATTATTGGAGCCGCAAGCTCGCGCCCTTCCTCACCGGCGACGTGCTCGAAGTCGGCGCCGGTCTCGGCACGAACACTTTGCTCCTGCGCCCGCGCGCGTCCGGCCAATGGACGTGCCTCGAACCGGACCGCGCGCTGATCGCCACGCTGCAAGCCGCGCTCGCCGCGCAGCAACTCACCACTTCCTGCCGCGTGCTGACCGGCACCGTGGATGATCTGCCGCCCGGAGAACTGTTCGACACGCTGCTCTACATTGACGTGCTCGAACACATCCCCGACGACGGCGCAGAACTCGCGCGCGCCGCCAAACGTCTGCGCCCCGGCGGACGCGTCATCGTCCTCTCACCCGCGCATCAGTGGCTCTACTCGGAGTTCGACAAATCCATCGGCCACTGCCGCCGCTACTCGCGCCGCACCTTGCTGGCCGTGACACCGCCCACGTTGCGTCCGGTGAAATGTTTCTACCTCGATTCGGTCGGCCTCTGCGCCTCGCTCGCCAACCGCCTGCTGCTCCGCCAAAGCCTGCCCACGCTGAAACAGATTTTGTTCTGGGACCGCACCATCATCCCCGTCTCGCGCGTGCTCGATCCGCTGCTCTTCGGCGCGCTGGGCAAAACGGTGATCGGTGTGTGGGAGCGGAAGGAACGCTGATTTTTGAACCGCTAATGGACGCTAATTAACGCTGATGGAAAGGGCGTGTTCCATCGGCATAAACCTTCTCCCGCACGCTTTTGAATCCTGAAAGGATTCGGATAATCCAGCCCAGCGGTGCGCCGCCGAGGCGCTACGCTGGGTCGGCGATGTGATGGGGCAACAACTCTGAAAGAGTTGAATCAGGGGAAGCACGAACGCGTGGTGATGCAACTCTTTCAGAGTTGGGAGATTTTAAGAACCACGACCCAGGGTAGCGCGTGCCGCGCAACCCTGGGCTGGATGATGCGATCCTTTCAGGATTGAAAGCAGGCCGTCGAAGTATTGGTGGTGACTGAGCGTGAACACCGAACGCCGACCGTTTGTATAACTTTCCCCATCAGCGTTTATCAGCGTCCATGAGCGGTTTACGAATTTCTCCTCCGTAATTCATGCTGGCAAAATTCCCGCATCACCGAATCATGCCGCCCATGAAAGCCTTCTCGATTCTTGGCGTGCTCCTCGCCGCACTCTGCGTTCACGCCGCCGAACTCAACCAGCTCACCGCCGAGGAAAAATCTGCCGGCTGGAAACTCCTGTTCAACGGCAAGACGCTGGACGGCTGGCGGCAGTATGGAAAACAAACTCCGCCCGGCGAAGGCTGGAAGGTCGAGGACGGCCTGCTCCACAAGCTCGCCAAGGTGCGCGGCGGCGACATCATCACCACCAACACGTTCGAGGACTTCGAGTTCTTCTGGGAGTGGCGCATCGCGCCCGCCGGCAACAACGGCGTGAAATATCTCGTCACTGAGAAGCGTGCCGGAGCGCCCGGCCACGAGTACCAGATGATTGACGACACCGGCCATCCCGACGGAAAACTCGGCCCGAAGCGCCAAACCGCGTCCTTCTACGACGTGCTGCCGCCGATGGAGAACAAGCCGCTCAAGCCCGTGGGCGAATGGAATTCCTCACGCGTGCTCATCCAGGGCAATCACGTCGAGCACTGGCTGAACGGCTCGAAGGTGCTGGCCTACGAACTCGGCGGCGACGAAGTGAAGAAGGGCGTGGCCGCGAGCAAATTCAAAACCGCCGCGAAGTTCGGCGAGAAAATTTCCGGCCACCTCATGCTCACCGACCATCAGGACGAGACGTGGTTTCGGAACATGATGATTCGGGAGCTGAAGTAACCCGCGACCGCGCGCTTCAGTTTTGCCGCGCGTCAACACATGAGCCAGACGCCCAATCCCAACGATACGCCGATCGACGCCGCACTGGCGCATCTGGAGCCGGGCTTCCTCGTGGGCAATGGGCGCTTCACGCTCGTCCGACTCATCGGTCGCGGCGGCATGGGCGTGGTGTGGCTGGCGCGTGATGAATCGTTGCGCGAGGACGTGGCGCTGAAATTTCTCCCGCCGGAAATCCGCTTCGACGCCGTGGCCCTCGACGACTTGCGCCGCGAGACCGCCCGCGCGCGCAAGCTCACGCACCCGAACATCATCCGCATCCACGACCTCTACAAAGACGAGCGCGAGGCGTTCATCTCCATGGAGTTCATTGACGGGCCGAACCTCGGCGACCTGCGCATCGGGCAGCCGGAGCACGTGTTCTCGTGGAAATTTCTTGAGCCGCTGCTCAAGCAACTGTGCGAGGCGCTCGACTACGCGCACGGCGAGAAGGTCGTTCACCGCGATCTGAAGCCGGCGAACATGATGCTCGATTCGCGCGGGCGCTTGAAGCTCTCGGACTTCGGCATCGCCGCGCAGGTCAGCGATTCGGTGAGCCGCGTCTCGATGATTCGCCACGGCCAGAGCGGAACCGTCACCTACATGAGTCCGCAGCAGATGGACGGCAAGCTGCCGCAAATCACGGATGACATTTACGCGCTGGGCGCGACGCTCTACGAACTGCTCACGAGCCGTCCGCCCTTTTTCACCGGCGACATCGCGCATCAAGTGCGGAACCTCCCGCCGCAACCGCTGGATGAACGGCTGGACGAACTCGACATCACGAACGAAGTCCCGGCCTCGCTCCGCGCGCTGATCATGGCGTGCCTGGGCAAAGCTCCTGAGCAACGCCCGCCGAGCGCCCGCGCTGTGGCCGAGTGGATTGGCTTGCCGCCGGTGGCCGCGGTCGCGCGCGCTGTTGAACCAGAACCTGTGCGCATTGTTGAAGCACCGCGCCCCGAGCCGCCGCCGCCCGTGCCAGAAATCTCGCTCCCGCCAGAGCCGTTATTTTCTGAACCGCACACCGTCGCTGCGGAGACTGAGGAAGTGAGCTACACCACCGCTTCCATCTCTCGCGAATCCGTTTTCTCGACGCGACTGCTGGTGGTGCTGATCGCCGTCGTGGTCACGTTGTGTGTGGGCTTGGGGCTTGGCGCATGGTGGTTGTGGAAACGCGATGCAAGCCAGATTGCGAAGAGCGAGGACGCGAAGGAGGCCAATGCTGCGGCAAGTGTGACCGCATCATCGGCTCCTGGCGAAGCAGGCTTCGTGAACCTGTTCAACGGCCGCGATCTCTCCGGCTGGTCGGGCGACGCGACGGAATGGTCCGTGCAGGACGGCGTCATTCGCGGCCAGACCGGGCCGCGCTCGGACAGAAATTCCTCGGGCCTGTTTTGGGAGGGCGGAGCGCTCGATGATTTTGAACTGCGCCTGAGCTTCCGTCGCTGGCGCGGAAACTCGGGCGTGTTTTACCGCGCGAAACGGCTTACGGACGGCATCGGCGGTTATCAATTCGAGATTCTGCCCGGCTACACCGGCAACCTGATTGACGTGGGCAACGACCGGCCCCGGCGCGAACTCTTCCGCGTGAACTCGAGCGCCGCGCGCCGCACGCTGCCCCAACTGCCGAAAGACTCCGGCTGGCACGAGCTGGTCATCATCGCGCGCGGTCCCGAGCTGGTGCAGCGCATTGACGACATCACGCTCTGCGAGCTGCGCGACGACGCCCCGTCCGCGCCCCGCAGCGGCCTGCTCGTGCTCGAGTCGGGCGGCGACACGCTGGTGGATTTCAAAGACATCCGGTTGAAGCGTCTCGTGGCCGGCGACATCGAGACCGCGCCCCCCGCGCCCCCCGGCAAATGGACCACGCTCTTCAACGGCACGTCGCTCGATTCGTGGAAGGCGTGGCAGAGCACGAGCTGGATTGGCGCGTGGTCGATCATGAATCAGGAACTGCACAGCCTGCGCGGCGGCACCATCAACCTCGCCACGCGCGAGCAATACGGCGACTTCGAGCTGGAGCTGGAATGGAAGGTCACACCGGGTGCGAACAGCGGAATCATCTACCGCGCGCCGGCGGGCGCAGGCGAAGTTTGGAAGACCGCGCCGGAGTATCAGATCCTAGACGACGCCGGGCATCGCGACGGCCAGACGCCGAACACGTCCGCCGGTTCCATGTTCGGCCTGCTCGCGCCCGCGAACAAAACGCTGCGACCGGCTGGTGAATTCAACAGCACCCGCATCATCGCGCGCGGCTCGCACGTCGAGCACTGGCTGAACGGCGTGAAAGTTTTGGAAGCGGATTTGTCGCGCGCCGACTTGCAGCGTGTGGCGCGGCAGCGCTTTGAGAAAAGGGAATGGGGCCAGGCTCCGCGCGGCCACATCGTGCTGCAAAACCTCGGCCACGAAGTGAGCTTCCGCAACATCCGCGTGCGGCGGCTGG
>JANNGC010000131.1:0-4777 GCA_031380445.1 Pedosphaera sp. | reverse complement strand
CCCTCGGAAATTTGGAGCGATTGCCAGCAGAGTGCGCCTTCCCCTCACCCCGGCCCTCTCCCCAGAGGAGAGGGAGAACGGCATTCAGTCTTCAACCGTCAGAACGCGTCCGGTGTCACCTCACGCTGGCTGACTTTCTCCCTCTCCCCGAGGGAGAGGGCCGGGGTGAGGGAGAACGCGACTCAACAACGAGAGCAGCTTCCAAAAAAGTTTTCCACCGCCCATCCATGAACCTCATTCCTCCCTTCAACTTTCATGACGTGGTCGTCGCGCCGTGGACGACCGGGTTGAACAGCTTCGGCTGGATCACGCTGATGGGCTTTCTCGTCACGGTCGCGTGCGGGCTGGTTGGAAATTATCTCATCCTCCGCCGCATGGCGCTGGTCGGCGACGCCATCAGCCACAGCGTCCTGCCCGGACTCGCCATCGGCTTTCTGCTCGCGAACAGCCGCAGCTCGACGGTGATGTTTCTCGGCGCGCTTGGGGCGGGCATCGTCACCACGTTCATCATCGAACTCATCCACCGCAAATCGCGCGTGAAGCAGGACGCCGCCATCGGCATCACGTTCTCCAGCCTGTTTGCCATTGGCGTGATCATCATCAGCGTCTTCGCGAGCAAGGTGGATCTGGATCAGGACTGCGTGCTTTACGGCGAGATCGGCAACGTGCCGCTGGAAGTGCCTTACGTCAGTCTGGGTTCGCTCACCTTCGGCCCGCCGACGGTGGTGCGAATGGGCGCGGTGACGTTGTGCGTCGCGGTGCTCATCGGGCTGTTCTACAAGGAACTGCTCATCAGTTCGTTCGACCCCGGCCTCGCGGTGTCCGTGGGGATCAATGCCACGGCGATTCACTACTGCCTGATGGCCGCGCTCTCGGTCGTGGTGGTGAGCGCGTTCGAATCGGTGGGCGCAATCCTCGTCATCGCGATGCTGGTGCTGCCGGGCGCAACCGCCTCGCTGCTCTCGCACCGGTTGCCGTGGATGTTCGGGCTGACCATTCTCCACGCCGCGCTCAGTGCGGTACTGGGCGTGCATCTGGGCCTGTGGCTCGACTGCTCGCTGGCCGGCGCGATGGTCGTGATGGGTGCGGTGCTGTTCACGCTCGCCTGGTTCTTCAGCCCGACACGCGGGCTGGTGCGGCGCTGGTTTCAGCCTCCGCTTTCCGAACCTGCGCTGACGGAAACAGGCGCGGCGGCGAAGCTGTGATCGAAGGGGAGAACCACGGCTGGTTTCGTCAAAAAGTCCGGCTCAATTTCCTTCTTCCTTTCCGTGTTTTCCGTGTTTTCCGTGGTTCATCTCCGGTTCTCAATCGGTCGGGCCGGATTCACGATTGAGACAGCGCAGGAAATCCGCCACGCTGTGTCTGATGGATGAATTGCGCCAATGCGTCGAGTCGCTCGGGATCGAGAAAGTCTCCCGTCATATATTTCTCTGCGCGGATCAGACCGAGGCGGAGTGCTGCACGAAGGAAGCCGGACTGGAGTCGTGGGAGTATTTGAAGAAGCGGCTCAAGGAGCTCGGCCTCGCCGGCGGCGCGAGCGCACAAGTCTTTCGCACCAAGGCCAATTGCCTGCGCGTCTGCGCGCGCGGCCCCATCGCGGTCGTTTATCCCGAGGGCGTGTGGTACCACTCCTGTTCACCCGCCGTGTTGGAGCGAATCATTCAGGAGCACCTGATCGGCGGGCGCGTGGTGGAGGAGTTCGCCTTTGCGCGCAATGCGCTGGGGCTTAAACCGTGATGGCGGGCGGCACCGGCTTGTCGCGGAAAAATTTCAGCACGCGCTTGCCGACGAACCAGATGATCAGCCAGCACACGGCGAGCACGCCGATCACGAGGATGAGCGCCACCACCGGCCACACCACGGCGAAGATTGAGAGCACGGTCGAAGCGACATTTTCCACGGTGGCCAGCACCGGATTCGCGAAGCCGCCGGTCGTGAGCGACGAAGCTGCGCGGGCTTTCGTCGTCGCGAGTTGCGTCGAGGCCGCGATGCCGCCGCCCGCGATGACCGCCAGCGTCCAGCGCCAGAAGGGTTCAATGTCCGTGAGCACCGAGGCCATCACGACTACACCCGCGATGGTGGCGAGCGGACCGGCGATGGCATCGAGCGCGTTGTCCACCCAAGGAATATAGTAGGCGATGATCTCCGCCACGGTGGCGGCGCCGAAGGCGATGACCGCCGCAGTGGAACCGGCCCACGCGAAGGCGGGCGTGAGCGGCAGCGCGCCGAATTTGGCCGCGAGGCTCAGGCAGAGCAGGGGGACAAACACGCGAAACCCGCACGCGGCGCTCAGGCCCACGCCGAGGCAGATGCTTAGAAAGATTTCCATGGGCGCAAGGATGGCCAGGCCAGGCCCGGAGGCCAGAGGAATTTCCGGCGGGCTTTTCCAGCGCGCCTGGAAGCACCGGCTTCCAGCCGGTGTGTTGCCAAAGGAGGAACCCCTTTCGCTCCAAACCGAACCTTGCCCACTCCGGCCCGCGCCGATTACAAACTCGCCCGCAAACAAATGATCATCGCACGTTCACCACTTCGCATCAGCCTCGGCGGCGGCGGCACGGATTTGCCGTCCTACTACGAACGCTTCGGCGGCTTCCTCATCACGGCGGCCATTGATAAATACATTTACATCACGCTGCACGAGACCTTCGTGCCGGAGTTCATCATCAAGTACTCGAAGCTCGAACGCGTGACGCAGGCGGCGCAGATCGAGCACCCGATCATCCGCGAGGCGTTCCAGATGATGGACATTGACGGCGGCTATCTGGAGCTGACGAGCATGGCGGACATTCCGTCCGGCACGGGTCTGGGCAGCAGCGGCAGCTTCACTACGGCGCTGCTCAAGGCCTTGCACGCGCACAAGCGAAACTTAATTCCGAACACGGAGATCGCGGCGCAGGCGTGCGACATCGAGATCAACCGTTTGAAGGAGCCGGTCGGGAAACAGGATCAATACATCGCGGCGCTCGGCGGCATCACCTGTTTCAATTTCAACAAGGACGGCAGCGTGCAGGCGTGGCCCGCGAAAATCTCCGAGGAGACGCGTTACAATCTGGAGGACAACCTGGTGATGTTCTTCACCGGCTACAGCCGCAGCGCGGGCAGCATCCTCAAGGATCAGAACGAGAAGTCGAAGCAGGACGACGCGGCCATGCTGGAGAACCTGCATCGCACGAAGGAGATCGGTTACGCCAGCCAGCGTGCGCTGGAGAGCGGTGATTTGCGCGAGTTCGCGCGGCTCATGGACGAACATTGGCAGCGCAAGAAGGCGCGCAGCGGCGGCATGAGCAATCCCAAGATCAACGAGTGGTATGACCTCGCGCGCGCGCACGGCGCGCTCGGCGGCAAGCTCATCGGCGCGGGCGGCGGCGGCTTCCTGATGTTCTACGCGGAGGAGGACAAGTCGAAGCTGCGCCATGCGATGCGGAACGCGGGGCTGAAGGAAGTGCGGTTCCGTTTTGATTTTGAAGGGACGAAACTCGTCAGTTCGTGAGCGTGGCCGTTTGAAAAATGGCGCGACGTTCCAATGGTCAGCGCGCGCGCGAGTTGGCGTAGTCAGCGCACGATGAAAGCAAACCAAGTTCTTCCCAGTCTGATGGGCGCGCTGTGCCTGGTGCTCGCGAGCACGATGGCGTTCGCGGACGCGCCCGACACCAACGCCACGCCGGCAAAAGTTCTTAACTGCACCAAGTGCCGTGACACGAAAAAGTGTTCGTCGTGCGAAGGCCGCGGGACGACGAAGTGCACGCGTTGCAACGGAAACGGCAAAAGCGAGACGAGCTGTTCGAGCTGCGGCGGCCGGGGCCGCACCACGCGGACCACGCGCACCTTTGGCAAAACACGGCAAACCACTTCCTCCTGCTCGTCCTGCAGCGGACGCGGGAAGCGCACGTCGAGCTGCGCCACCTGCGGCGGCGATGGGAAAGTTGACTGTTCTAAATGCAAAGGCACCAAGGAATGCCCCGCCTGCAAACCGCGCCCATGATTAAACCCCAAGAAATGACCGTGGCCTTGCTCGCTGGCGGACTCGCCACCCGCCTCCGCCCCATCACGGAAAAAATTCCCAAGGTGCTCGTCTCGGTGGCGGGGAAGCCGTTTCTTGAACATCAGCTCGCGCTCCTGCGGAAGCAGGGCCTCACACGCGTGGTGCTGTGCCTCGGGCATCTCGGCGAGATGGTGGTGGATCAGTTTGGCGACGGCAGCGCGCACGGGATGCAGCTCGAATACTCCTTCGACGGCCCGAAACTTCTCGGCACTGGCGGCGCGCTCCAGCAGGCCATGCCGAAGCTCGGCGAGAATTTCTTCGTGCTCTACGGCGACAGTTATCTCACCGAGCCGTTTCTGCCGGTCGCGGAATTTTTTCTGCGCAGCGGCCAACTCGGACTGATGACGGTGTTCAACAACGAAGGCCAATACGACACGAGCAACGTGGTCTTCGGCGACGGCCAGATAAAACTCTACGACAAGAAACAGCGCCTGCCGGAGATGCGCCACATTGATTACGGCCTGAGCCTGTTCAACCAACGCGCCTTCGACGAGTGGCCGTCCGACCAGCCCTTTGATCTCGCCGCCGTGATGACGCGGCTCGTCGAGCGCAAGCAGATGGCGGGGTGGGAAGTTAAGGAACGCTTTTACGAGATTGGTTCGCACGCGGGGCGGGAGGAGCTGAACCGGATTCTTTCTTAACCACGGATGAACACAGATGCACACGGATAAGGGGTGGTTCTGTTTCCAATCCGTGTGCATCCGTGTCCATCCGTGGTTTTTCTCCTTTTTCCGT
>JANNGC010000120.1:0-5348 GCA_031380445.1 Pedosphaera sp. | reverse complement strand
CCTGGCTGGAGCGCTGGGCTTACTTTGTCTTCGCGCGCCTCGATCCGTATCTGGCGCGGTGGCAGCGGCGGCATTTGTTGCGGTCGTGAGCGGTGGAACTTGTCGCGCGGCGACAATTCTTAGTGGGGCAGGCGTCCCGCCGGCCTTCGTCCTTGGGCCGTCCCGGCTGAAGAACCACCAGCCGGGACGGCCAGTGGACCAGCGGCAGCCGGGACGGCTGCCCCACTTACAGGTTCACATCTCGCGCAGCGCCTTCGGACGGATAATCGTCATGCTCTGCCCCGCTTCATCCATCGTCATGTCCGAGGGACGCCACGGCACTTCGTACGCTCGCACGGCATCGCGAAAGCCTTTCAAGTTCATCGGCGGTTGCTCGATGCACGTCGCGGCCAGCGCGGGATCATCGCGCAGCAGCGCGAGGAAGGTTTGCTCGCCGATCAAAATGCGGCTGCGGCCCGAGGCGCTTTCGAGGCGCGAGGCCAGGTTCACTTCGCGACCGAAGACGGTGTAGTTCACCAAGTGCGCGTCGGAACCCATCAGGCCCACGGTCATCATGCCGGTGTTCACGCCGGAGCCGAGCACGAGGACGTCGAGCAAGGGCAGGGGCGGCTCGCCGCGAAAGGTGCGCTGGATGTTCGCTTCCTCGCGGCGAGCGTTCTCCTCGCGGCGCTGCTGGTTCAGTTCAAAAATCTCGCGCTGAATATCAATGATGGCGCGGACGCAGGCGACGGCGTGGCGCACGTTCGCCACGGGCGCACCCCAGAAAGCCATTACGCAATCGCCGATGTATTTGTCGAGCGTGCCGCCGTGCCGTTTGATGCAGGCGGCGGAGATGCCGAGGTAAAGATTCACCGTGGCCAGCACGTCCGCCGCCTCGGTGTCGAAAAAGTGTTTAGCCTCGTCGCCAACTAAACCGCGCTCACGCGCCCGCGCATCCGCCAGTTGCTGCCGCGCGTCGGTGATTTCCGTAAAGCTGCGCACGTCGGCAAAGAAGACGGTGAGTTCACGCCGCGCGCCCACGAGCGAAAGTTTTTTCGCGCCGAGCAGTTCCGCCACGATGTCGGGTGAAACGATTTTGCTGAAGATGCTTTTCGTCCGGTGGCGCAGCTCGCGTTCGTGCCGCACGAGATACGTGATCAAGCAAACGTGCGTGACGAGCAGCGAGCCGCCCACGGGCAGCACGATGGGCAGCCACACGCGCGACTGGACGAACACGCCGCACGCCACGGCCACATACGCCGCCGCGACGAAGCCGACCCAGAACAGCGCGTAGAGCGGGCGCAGACGGAGCGTGAGCAGCGCGCCGCCCACGCCGAACGCGATGATGAGCGCGAATTTCCACGGCAGCGTGAGCGGACGGACGAAGCGGTTGGTGAGCACGGAGTTCGCCACGTTCCAGTGCGCGCTCACGAGATAGGTTTCGCTTTCCAGCGGCGTCGCGCCGAGGTCCGACAGGTTGTTGCCCGTGGCGGTGGAGCCGACGATGGCGATTTTTCCGGCCCAGCGATTGGTGACTTCCTGGCCGATGCGCCGCAATTCGTAGCGCGCGAGCAAGGTCTCCATCGGCTCCGTCAGCAGGCGCGCGTCGGTGCCGGTCAAACTCCAGTCCACGTAGAACCGGCCCTCGCGATCCACGGGGATGACGCGCCACCCGCCATTTTGATCGGGAATCTCCACGCGCCCGGCGGCGTAATCCACGCGCGCGCGGTTCAAGTCGAGATTCAGATCACGGGCCGCGAGCAGGATGCCGAGCTGCCAGAGGCGCTGCTTGGTGAAGGGCTTGGCCCAGCGTGGCGCGGTGATTTGGTTCGTGGGCGTTTCATCCAGCCGCGCGGCCAGGGCGGCCTCGTCAAATTCATTCGTGGCATTAACCGGCAGAAAATTCTCCGCGCCCGGTTCGTCATTCGCGCTCGTGAAAATAAATTTCCCGCTGACCACGGTGGCGGAGTCGAGACGCCAGCGGAACTCACGGGCCGCGCGGCGGATGAGCGGATGCCAGACGTTGACCACGGAATACGCCTGCACGCGCCGGAGAATGCCGTCCACCTCGCGGCCGGCGGAAATGTCCGCCACCGCCCAGGCGTTGGTGCGGAACAGATCGACGGGCGTGAGAGATTTTTCCGCCGGCACCATGACCTTGCCGGCGCGGCGCATCTCCCGTGCGAAAAATTCGTCCGAGCCGAGACGGGTTCCATCCACGATCACCGACGCGTGATCAGGGCGCTCCTCGGCGAACAGCACGTCGAAGCCGATGGCTGTGGCTCCCTCCGCGTGCAACTCATTGACCAGTCGGGCATAAATCTGGCGCGGCCATTGCAGCCCGAACCGGTACGGGAACGTGCCGTCGAGGAGGGTTTGGATGCTGTCGTCGGTGATGGCGACGAGTCCGAGATTGGTGGCCACGACCGGGCTGCGCTGCGCCGCCATCCGCACCCGCCAGTCGTACGTGATCCACTCGACGCGCTGAAAGGGCGTGACGACATCGCGATCCGCCAGCCATTCGAGAAAGCAGATGGATGCGGTGACGCCGGCACAAATCAGGGCGGGCACAAGTGCCGTCAGCTTCCACTTCACCGCGCGAAGCAAACAAAAAACCCAGAGCAACTCAAGGTTGCTCTGGGTTGGGAAAAATCATCAGGCGCGGATTTGCTTCCGCGAACTGAGTCACTAATTGGTAGGAGGGGGAGGGTCAATGATTACGGATCCACCGCTCGCCACACTGCCGCGAGGAAACACCGGGGAGATGAACGGGGTCAGCCCCTGAACGAATGGAGGCGTTTCGCGTCCCACGCCGTGGGTTGAGGCATCACGCAGCGCCTCGACAATGCTGCGCAGCAAATCAGGAGGAGCGGCGTGCGGGGGACGATCCGTCGGTCCGACGGTTTGGCCGGATTTCACGGTATAGAGATCTACGCCGCCATTGCCATTCGGATAGGCCACGACCGCCTCGCCATCCAGCACCGTCACTTGACCGTCCGCCGTGACATAGACCGCCGTGCCGCGAATGCCTGCGATGCCCTTGGGCGTGGCGATTTCGTAGCGGGAACCTTTGGCGAGCTTGTTGATCTTTGCGTAGATGGCACCGTCATTCACACCAATCTGGGTTTCCGTCACGCGATCCGGACCGGCGTCCGTCGAGGTAATCTTGTCGATGACAAAAAGGGACTGGGGCGCGACCTGCACGATGCCGACATTGCCGCCGAGGTCGATGTCGGCATGGGAACCGGGGCCGGTCTTTACCTTGTCACCCGCGTACAGCTTGGTGCCGATGCTGGCCTGAACCCAGGCTCCGTCCTTGCTGGAATAGCGGACATCACCGGCCACGGCGTTGACGAGCGCGACGCGATCCACGGTGTTTTGGGCCAGGGCGGGAAAGGCTGCGAGCAAGAGAGCAAGGGCCGCGACTGCCTGGAGCGAGAGCTTGGAAGTGAGCTTCATAAATTTCATTCGGATTACGGGCGTAAAAACTTTGATTGGGAATCTACGAATGGTGCTCGGAATGTCAATTTGATTGTCTGGCAAAGTCACGCCAAGCAGGACGCTTGGCGGGTGAGAAGAATGGTGGAGCCTAGGGGATTCGAACCCCTGACCTTCTCATTGCGAACGAGACGCTCTACCAACTGAGCTAAGACCCCACTCCCAAAAGCGGGCGCAAATTTCCAGACGCCTGAAACAAATGCAAGCGGCAAGTCTGGGCGAAAGAATTTTGGGCCGGCGCGTGCCTGGCAAGGTTCGTGGGCTGAGCCTGGGAGTGACGTGCCTTCGCAGTCCGTCGTCATAGAAAAATGGCGTTTGGCATTCCCATCGCGCCCTCACACGATGGCGGCATGGCGAAATTTTCTCAACTGCAAGGCTGCGCGGTGATCATTACGGGCGGGGCGAATGGCATTGGTGCGGCCACGGTGCGCGCTTTTCACGCGCAGGGCGCGCGGGTGTTTTTTTGCGACAAGGACGCGGCGCGCGGCGCGGCGCTGGCGCAGGAACTCGGCGCGACGGTTTCCTTTCAACCCGTTGAACTGGCCAGCGAGAGCGCCATCGTGGAATGGATCGCCGCCATCAAGCGTGAGGTGAAATCCATCCACGCGCTCATCAACAACGCGGCATGGGATCCGCGCATCCCCTTCCTCGAAACCACCGCGCAGCAGTGGGACGATTTGTTCGCCGTGAATTTGCGCGCCTACTTTCTCATGGCCCGCGAGTGCGCGCCGGCCATGCCGCACGGCAGCGCCATCGTGAATCTTTCCTCGGTCACGATTTACAACACGCCCGTGCAGATGGTGGCCTACGTCGCCACGAAGGGCGGCGTGATCGGCTTCACGCGCTGCCTCGCGCGCGAACTGGGGCCGCAGCGCATCCGCGTGAATTGCGTCTCGCCCGGCTGGGTGTTCACCGAGCGGCAGATTCGCGACTACCTCACCGAGGAGAACAAGCGGCTCGTGCAGGAGCGCCAGTGCATTCCCGACTTCATCCAGCCGGAGGAAATGGCGAATGTAATTTTGTTTCTCGCCAGCGATCTCAGCGCCTGCGTGACCGGGCAGGAAATTCTGGCGGACCGCGGCTGGGCGCATTCGTGAGGCGCGGTGGGGTGAGACTCGGTAGAACCCTATTTCGAGCGCAGCGCGGTGAACGAAGTGAGTATCTTCCCATGGCAGCAAGATTTAACGGAGACGCTCGCTCCGTTCGCGCCTCCTTCGTCGGCAGATGGGGTTCGACGCAGTCTCACCCCACCGCGTGCATTTCTCCCTTCTCCCGCGCCGGCGCGCTGCGTAGCGTCACGGGCATGCCGCGTTGGAAAATTCTAGGCCGGGTCATGCTTGCGAGCACGCTGCTCGCGGGCGGGTGCGGACGTTCGCCGTCGGAGCCGGCCGCCGCGCCTTCCTCCGCACGCGAGTGGTTCACGAACATCACCGCCTCCTCGGGACTCGCGTTCACGCATGTCGCCGGGACGAACTATTTCATGGCCGATCAGGTCGGCTCCGGCGTGGCGCTCTTCGACTACGACAACGACGGACGCCTCGACGTGTATTTCGTCCAAGGCAGCGGCGGCGCGCGCAACCAGCTTTTCCATCAGGAGACGGACGGCACGTTCAAGAACGTCAGCGCCGGCTCAGGACTCGACATCAGCGGTCGTGGCATGGGCGCCATCGCGGGCGACGTGAACAACGACGGTCTCGCGGACCTGGTCGTGACGGAGTACGGCGCGACGTGGCTGTTCCAAAATCTGGGTGGCGGAAAATTTCGCGAGGTGACGCGCGCCGCCGGCCTCGACAATCCGCGCTGGGCCGCGCCCGCGAGTTTCATTGATTACGACCGGGACGGACGGCTCGACGGTTATTTCGTCCAAGGCA
>JANNGC010000080.1:0-6408 GCA_031380445.1 Pedosphaera sp. | reverse complement strand
GGCCAGCGTGCTGATGAGCGAGTTGCGCTGCTGACCGTTCGGCATCTTGTCAATGTAGTCGCGCATCCCCTGCGGATCGTTCTGCGCCCACTGGTAGCCCATGTTCTGGTAGGCATTTTGTTTGGCCGTGCCCTCGGGCAGTTGCTTCACCCACTCGATGGCTCCGGCGAGATCGGTGTTGGCCATCGCCTGGGCGATGCTGGCCAGCGCCTGGTTGCGCGCGTCCCCGGCGGGCAGGGTCAGCGCGAAATCTCCGGCGAGCTTCGGGTTTGAGTAGGCGAGGCTGTACATCATGCTCTGCACGGCCTGCCGTTTTTTGGCGTCGGGCAAAGTCTTCACCCACGCGATGGCCGCCTCCGGGTCTTTCTGCGCCCACTGCGAAGCGATGGTGCCGAGAACGTAGCTCTGGTCGCGGGCCGTGAGCATCGTCGCGGCGGCCTTGGCGGCGGCGGCGGGATCGGTCTGCGCCCATTGCATGAACACGGCGGAGTAAAGCGACTGCTTGTTCGCCGCACCGAGCGTCTCGATCAGCGCGAAGGCGTCTTGCGGATTGCTGCGCGCGAGTCCGCCGACGAGGGCCGTCAGCATCTGCGTGCGCTGCGCGCCGGCGGGCAGGTTCTTCACGTATTCCGTCGCGCCCGCCGCGTCGTGCTCGGCCCAGACGGTGATGACGGCCTGCATGGACTGGTTGCGCTGGTTCGACGGCGGCTGGGCCAGCGCGTAGGCGAGCGCGCTTTTGGGATCCATTTCCGCCCAGCGCGCGAGGAGCCGCTGAGTGAGGCTGTAGCGCACTTCCTGCGATGAATGTTTGGACAACAGATCGAGCGCGCGCGGGATGTCCGCAGGATCAATGCGGTTGGCGAGTTCGTAGAGCGCGTGATAGCGGTCCATCGGCGAGCCGCGCAGGATGCGCTCGATGGCGGCGGGCAGCTCCTCGACGGTCAGACGGCCCGTGGAAGCCGCGTCGCTCACGACATTGGTGTGCGTGCGCAAGGCTTGAAACGAAGACGGTGGTGGAGCGGGGGCGTGATTGATCACCATCGCGGTGTCCGGCGCGTGCGCAGATTTTTTATCCGCTGCCGCCCGCCCGACCAGCGCGCCCGTGACGCCGCCGACGATGAGGCCCAACACTCCAAAAACCACTGCGCGTGAATTCATAAGATTGGCGAATTGGACGGAAAATTAGCCGCAATGCTGCGCGGGCGGCAAAGGAATAGCGGCGCGCAATTGTAAAGTCCTTCCGCAGGGTGAAGGTGCGGCGGACGCGGCGCAGAGGGCGCTCCAGTCGTGCAAAGTATTTGGCAACTTTTCGCCTCCTTCTTCGTCCATGAATCCGTGTTGGCTTTCGCACTCATCCGAAACGGACGGTTCGCTCGAACTGCCCTCGCCGGCCTTTTGCTGCTGGTGACGGGCGCGGCGCTGTCCGGCGCGTCCTTGCGCAGCAAGCCCGAGGCGCAGGCGGCCGCGCTTTTTTCCGGGACGGAAATTCCTCACCTCGTGATCGAGATCGCCGACGACGAGATGGAGGTGTTGCGCAGCCAGAAACGGCAGAGCACCCGCAGCAACGTGTGGGTGACGGTGCGCGAGGGCGGAATCCTCTACACGAACGTCGCCCTGCATCTGAAGGGCAGCAGCGGCAGCTTCCGCGCGGTGGATCAGAAGCCGGCGCTGACCTTGAGCTTCGACCAGGCGGACGAGAGCCAGCGCTTTCACGGCTTGCAGAAAATCAGCCTCAATAATTCCGTTCAGGACCCGACCTTCCTGTGCGAGATGCTCGGTCGCGGAATGTTCGCCGAGGCGGGCATCCCGGTGCCGCGCGCGACCCACGCGCTGGTGGAATTGAACGGACGCGAGCTTGGCCTCTACGTGCTCGTGGAAGGCTGGAACAAACAGTTTCTCAAACGCCACTTCCGCGACCCCGGCGGAAATCTTTATGAGCGCACGCCGAGCGCGCGGGACGTGACCGGTCCGCTGGAAGTGAAGTCCGGCGATCAGCCCGAGGATCGGCGCGCCCTGGACGCCCTCGCCCAGGCGGTCAATGAGACGGACCCGGAGAAGCGCTGGCTGGCTCTGCAACGCACGCTGGACCTGGATCGTTTCATCACAAGCATGGCGCTCGAAATCATGATCGGCCACTGGGACGGTTACGTCCGGAACCAGAATAATTTTCGCCTCTTCCACGACCGCGCGCAGGACCGCCTCGTTTTTCTGCCGCACGGCATGGATCAACTCTTCGGGATGCGCCGCAATCCGGTGGACATTCCGCTGATCGGGCAGATACGCGGCATGGTCGCGGAAGCGGTCCTGGACTCGCCGATGGGCCGGGCGCGCTACCTCCGGCGCATGGAGGAATTGCACGCGCGAATTTTCGACGTCGCGGCGCTGACCAGCCGCGTTCACGAGCTGGCCGCGCGCCTGCAACCATGCCTCGCCGACGATCCGTCCGTCCGGCCCAGCCATGAAAGCGCCGTGGCCCGCCTGCTGCAGCGCTTGCCGCAGCGCCACGATTACGTCGCGCAGCAACTGGCGGTCTTCCAAACCTCCTGGCGGCCCGGTGGAAAGGAGATCGAAAACACCGAACGGTGGGACGCCAAACGCGACACGGGCGAGCCTGGGCTGACCAAGACGCTGCGCACCCTGCAAGTCTCCGGGCGCGGCCCGCTGACCTGCATCGGTTCCTGGCGAACATTCTTCCGGCTCGAACCGGGCCGCTACCGGTTCGAGGGAAAAGTCTCCGTGGAAAAGTCCGGTCCCGACGGTGCGCGGTCCGAGGGCGTGGCTTCGTTGCGATCTTCGGAAGACGACGAGGGCACCAGCCCCGGACGGCCGCAGACGCGGACGAATCTCACCCACGAGTTCAGCGTGACCACCGCGCGCCTTGTCGAACTGATCTGCCAGTACCGCGGCAACAGCGGGAAGGCGCTGTTCGATGCGCAATCGCTGAAGCTCACGCGGCTGGAGGACGCGCCCGCTCCAGTCCGGAAAGTTGAAGCGCCCGCCGAGGTTCCCAGACGCCGCCCTTGATCAAAACGTCTCCGCCGCGCGCGCGGTCTGCACGCGCCACGCGCCTTCGCGAATCCGTAACGTCACCGCCCCCGTCTCGCGCGTGAGCAGCACCGTGGCTCCGGTCCGGCGCAATCGTTCCACCAGTGCCCGCGCGGCGCGGCGCGGCGCGGGAGACTCCGAGTCGGTGATGATGATCAATTTCGGACGCAACGCCGCGAGCCACTCCGCCGCCAGCGGTTCGCCGCGCGTGGGCAGGCCCGCGATGACGATCTCCGCGCGCAAATCAGGATGCCGGGCGAAGAGGGCGTTCTGCCCCGCCGCGCCGAGATCAGACGCGAGCAGCACGCGCACGCCGTCGAAGGTGCCGAGTGCCACGACGGTTTCATCATCGGCGCTGGCGAAACGATCCTTCGGCTCCGGGTGCAGAAATTTCCATGGCGGAATTTCCCAGCCGTTCGTGGCGCAGCGCCGGAGCCGCGCACTGGTTTCCAATTCGGAGAGTGCTGCACGATAGCCGGGCGAGCGCGAGGGAATGGGCGAAGCCCACGCCTGCCGCGCGCGGAACAACTGGTGGAGTGGCGCCGCGCCGCCGACTTGCCGCGCGTCGCCGTGGGTCAGGAGAAAGTTGTCCAGCCGGTTCACGCCTTGCGCCTGCAAATAAGGTTTCATCGTGAACTGGAACGCCATCTTGTCGCCGGCATCAATCAGCCACTCCTCCGCGTCTCGGGGCTGAACGTGAATCGCGTGGCCTCCGCTCAAGGGCAGCGCCGTGATGCGATGCCACGCGCGCTCCCGCTGCCAGCCGATCAGCCAGCAACTCGCGAACAGAAAAAATGCCCCGAGCAAAATCCAACGCCGCGCGCGCCGTCGGAACCATCCTGCGCACAGCGCGAACAGCGCGCCGTAGTAGAACGTGAACACCAGCGGCCCCGGCGCGCGCACATGACACCACGACGCGGGCAGGTTCGCCGCCGTCTCGCTGAAATAAATCATCAGCCGCATCCAGAACCAGCCCGCGTGATTGAAGAGTTCGGTGCCGTACGGAAACCAGTCGCCGGTGAGCAGCGCGCCCAGCCCGCTCATTAACGCCAGCGAACTCACGGGCACGACGACGAGATTCGCGAGCAGGCTCCCCGGCGTGAACAAATGGAAGTAGTAGGCGATGAGCGGCACGGAACCGAGCAGTGCCGCGAGCGACGTGACGAAAAATGTCCAGACGTGCCCGCCGAGCTTGAGTCCCGCACGCTGCCAGCGGGGTCGCAGTTCGTACGGCAGCATTGGATCCAGTTGGAAAATTTTCGCGCGCCATTTCTCAATCGGCGGTGAGAGCAGCGCGATGCTCAACACGACGAAGAACGAAAGTTGAAAGCCCGCTTGAAAGAGCTGCTCCGGTTGCCACACCAGAATCACGCATCCGGCCATCGCCAATGAGTTCAGCAAATCCGTCGGACGCCGCAGCGACCAGCCGAGGAGGATGACCGACATCATCACTGCGGAACGAATGGCCGACGGCTGCCAGCCCGTCGCTCCGGTGTAGAACCAGAGCAGGGGAATTACCAGGAGTCCGCACGCCACGCGCGGCACGGCGAGAGCGCGCAGCAGCATGACGAAGATGCCCGCGATGAGCGCGATGTGCAGTCCGCTGATCGCAAAGATGTGCATCGTCCCCGAGCGCATGAACGGCTCGGAGACTTCCGCCGTGAGCGCCGTCTGCCAGCCGAGGAGCATGGCCCATTGCAGGCGCAGAGATTCATCCTGCTCCGGCAAACCGCGCGCCAGCGTGCGCTGGCCCCACGCGCGAAACCGGTCCGAGATGGGCGGCAAACTTTTGTCGCCGATGACGCGCCACTGTTTCTCTGACTCGACTTTCAGTTCGTAGTAAATGCCGCGCTGGTTCAGGTAGCGCGCGTAGTCGAAGACGCCTTCGACCATCGGCAGCGGCGGACGCAGCGCGACGCCCGTGACCTCGATGGCCTGGCCGACAAAGACATTCGTGGCGAGATGCCCCGAGGTGCGCGACATGACCCGGCCAAAAGTGCGCTGCCATTCGCCATTGCGGATTTGGATTTCGCTGACTTCGACTTCCGCCAGCGCGCGCCACAGCTCCTTTTCATTTCTCATCGAGACGCGTTCCACCGGCGTGCTGATGATTCGTCCGCGCGCCGTCACGAGCTGCGCGTCGCTGCCTAAGACCGTGCGCAAGTCATGCGGCGAGAGCAGGGCGGTGCGGGAACTGAGATTCAACCAGCCGGTGAGCAGGAGTAGAACGGGAAGCAGCAGCGGGCGAAGCTGGTTTGCGAAAAACGCCGCGAGGGTCAGCGCAATGGCGACAGTGAACCCCGCCGCCAGCGGCGCTTCCACGAAGTGCCCCAGGACCACGCCCACCCCATAGCAGAGGGCCACCGCAACGAGTGGCTGTTTCACGCGATGGGCGAGATTCAAACTCCAAATCCCAAACATCAAATCCCAAATACATTCCAAACACCAAACTCCAAGACGGGCGGGGTGAGGGAGCGCGGCCTTCGGGCCGCTTCAACGTCCATCAACGCGAGACATTGGAATCACCAAGCCTGCCTGAGTTTCGCGCGGTGTAGCGGCCTAAAGGCCGCGCTCCTGCGCCGCCGGAATTACGTCCATGCCATCGTGCGAGCTTTGATGGAGCAGGCGCCGTTGGAATTGGGTGTTTGGAGTTTATTTGGTGTTTGGGATTTGTAGTTTGGTGTTTCCGCGCCGCCGCCCTGCGCTTTCAATCGTCTGAACTCCCCTCGGCGGCGCGGTCTTGTCCCCACAACTGGTGACTGGCTGGGGACGGGTTCCCGGCTAATCTGTCCACGTTGTTGCTGCACTTCGTTCTCAGAGTGCAGTGTGTGTGAAAAGGCCGGACCTGTTGTCCGGCCTTTCTCTTTTCTACGATTGGCGCCCGTCGGGGCGGGCGTTTTCCGCCAGAAAATCCGCAATGTGCAGCACGGTGAGGTGTTCCGCGCCCGCCTTCTTCAACCCGGCCCGCATCTGCATCAAGCAGCCTGGATTGGTGGTGACGACGACCTGCGCGCCGGTCTGGAGAATGTTTTCAATCTTCCGCCGCTGGAGCCGCTCCGCCATTTCTGGTTCGGTCAGATTGTAACTCCCCGCGCTGCCACAGCAGACTTCCGACTCCGGCAACTCCACGAAGTTTTTTCCGACGACCGCCTTGATGAGTTCGCGCGGCTGTTTCGTGATGCGCTGCGCGTGGCACAAATGACAGGCATCGTGATACGTGACGACCTTGGACGTTGGACCTTGGACGTCGGACTTGGGCAAGACTTCGGTCAGGTCTTTCACCTTCGCGCTGAATGCCCGCCCGCGCTCTGCCCACTCCGGATCGTCCACGAGCAGATGTTCGTATTCCTTCAACGTCGAGCC